>WTCC01000246.1 GCA_013138755.1 Gammaproteobacteria bacterium | reverse complement strand
TGGTACCGAGGGCCGGAATCGAACCGGCACTTCCGTGAGGAAACCGGATTTTGAATCCGGCGCGTCTACCAGTTCCGCCACCCCGGCACATGTGCAGCGCGCATTCTATCGGAAATAGGGTCTGGTTAACAGCCGTAGTTGCTAATTAGGAAAGACTTTTTTGAAGGGTTTTACGGTAACGCTAGCGTAAATACCTGCTTCGACATACGGGTCTGCATCTGCCCAGACCTGGGCATCTTCTATGCTGTTAAATTCTGCAACGATCAGGCTTCCGCTAAATCCAGCTTCTCCAGGATCATTACTGTCTATCGAAGGATGTGGGCCAGCCAGTATTAAATGCCCTTGGTCTTGTAAAGCTGTTAACCGTTCTATATGTTTTGGCCTGGCAGCAAGACGGTTCTGTAAGCTGTTTTCAACATCTTGCGCGATGATAGCGTATAACATTATGGCTGTTCTCCATTGCTGTCCTGATTGTTGGCTACGTCTTCTTCACTGATGTGGCGTGATAGGTAGATGGCTTGCAGAATGACGAAACCAATGGTTAATCCCATCAGGCCAAAAAGTTTGAAATTAACCCATGTGTCCATGCGTGCGCCGGCTTCAGCTTGTAGGTCGTAATAGAAGGCGACGTATAGATTTGCTGCACCACTGATGAAAAAGAAAACGACCCATGACAGGTTTAAGGTTGTCCAGACATTCTCGGGTAATTTTATCTGTTCGCCCATCATGCGTTGAATTATTGGTTTGTTGCCAATAAACATACTGAATAGAAAAACCAGGGCAAACAACCAGTTTAAGACGGTTGGTTTCCATTGGATAAATGCAGGATTCCCTAGATAGATGGTAATGCCGCCTAATACGGTGATAATCGTGAGAGAAAAGAGGTGCATGCGCTCGAATTTGCGAGTGTTGATCCAGTGGTAGGTGACTTGAACAAAACTGGCGACGATTGCAATTCCTGTGGCGACAATGGTGGCAGCGATGAAGTCAGGTTTTGCGGGGTCTATCAACTGACCGATAAAGGTATTTTCAATTAGAAAACTTGCTTGATAGTAGCTTAGAAAAAAAAGAATAATTGGAAAGAAATCAAATAGTAGCTTCATGTTTTTAATGTATTTTAGAGGTTGATTCTTAGTGTTGTATGTTATGCGAGGGAGGCATTATACATTTGTTAGTGAATAGTGAGTAGTTAATAGTTAATAGTGAAAGAGAAAGGTTTTTTATTTAGGTAACGTGTAAAATTCGGTGGTTGGAAAGGCTGTTATGGGCAGGTTCGAATGTCTGTATTTTACTTTAGCTTGTCAGTTTTTCACTTTTCGTTATTAACTATTCACTGCTTTTATGAGTCATTATTTAGAAGTTCATCCGAAAAATCCGCAAAGGCGCTTTATAAAGCAGTCGGTAGATATTATCCACAAAGGTGGTGTTATCGTTTATCCGACAGATTCTAGCTATGCCCTTGGCTGTCATATTGGTGATAAAGAAGCGGTGACCCGTATGCGCCGTATTCGCCAAATTGACGACAAACATAATCTAACTTTAGTCTGTCGTGATCTATCTGAGATTGCTACTTATGCGAAGATCAGTAATACCGATTATCGATTACTTAAATCGCTTACACCCGGTCCTTATACTTTTATCTTGCCTGCAACCAGTGAAGTTCCTCGTCGGCTGATGCACCCTAAGCGTCGGCATATTGGTTTGCGCGTGATGGATCATCCGGTGGTAAACGATCTGTTAGACGAATTAGGTCAGCCATTAATAAGTTGCACACTGGTGATGCCAGATGAAGAACTGCCAGTAACAGATGCTGAAGATATACGTTCGCGGTTAGAAAAACAGGTGGACTTGATCATAGATGCTGGGCACTGTGGCATAGAGCCGACAACTGTCATCCGGCTGACCGATGGTGTTGCTGATGTGCGTCGCCAAGGAAAAGGGAAGGACCACGGTCTTGAAAAGTTGTGAATAGTGAACAACGAATAGTGAATAATGAAAAATATAAATAGATAAGATGTTATTGCCTACGCAGGCGTATTTTGGTACATGTTTGGTCGTTCACTATTCATTGCTTTTACAGTGTAAACTGTGCGCTCACTACGTTATAGAATGATTAACCTTGATGTCATCAGTTCCTGAAATCGCATATACCATAGCTGTTTGGGCGATTCCGATCTTATTTGCGATAACACTGCACGAGGCTGCTCATGGTTGGGTTGCAGAAAAGCTTGGTGATCCTACGGCTAGAAACCTGGGTCGTATTTCGATAAATCCAATAAAGCATATCGATCCCATTGGCACTATTGTAGTGCCATTGTTTCTGGCAACGGTAAGCCCATTTGTTTTGGGCTGGGCAAAGCCGGTGCCGATAGAGCCACGTTATTTTAAGTCGCCATTACTGGATATGGCATTGGTCGCGGTAGCGGGCCCTGTATCCAATTTTTTTATGGCATGCATGTGGGCATTGTTTATCGTGCTGGCTGATTCTTTATTCGATTATTCAAAATTACTGACTTTTTTATTAACGATGGGCAAAAACGGTATTATCATTAATGTTGTATTAATGGTTTTAAACCTGTTGCCAATTCCGCCATTAGATGGTGGTAGGGTGGTTGCAGGGATTTTGCCTCAATCGCTGATCGTGCCATATATGAAGCTCGAACGTTATGGTATGGTCATTATTTTGTTGTTGCTCGTCAGTGGCATACTCGGCAAAATCATGTGGCCTATAGTGCTGCATTTCATCAATATTATTGGAATGATATTTGGGCTTTAGTCCAAAAAATGAGGATTAAAAAGTCTTGAATACATTAGTGACGCAGCATCAGCGCGTATTATCAGGCATGCGGCCAACAGGTCGATTGCATCTCGGGCATTATCATGGTGTGTTAAAAAACTGGGTGAAGTTGCAGCATGAGTATGAATGTTTCTTCTTCGTTGCCGATTGGCATGCTTTAACCACGCATTATGAAGACCCTTCGGTTATCGAGCAGAGCACCTGGGATATGGTTGTCGACTGGTTAGCGGCAGGTATTAGCCCGGGCTCTGCTAAATTATTTATCCAGTCAAAAGTGCCTGAACATGCTGAGTTGCACACACTTTTATCGATGATAACACCATTGAGCTGGCTGGAAAGAGTGCCGACTTATAAGGATCAACAAGAACAATTAAAAGAAAAAGATCTGGCAACCTATGGATTTCTGGGTTATCCCT
Organism: Gammaproteobacteria bacterium; assembly: GCA_013138755.1. Lineage (GTDB taxonomy): Bacteria > Pseudomonadota > Gammaproteobacteria > SZUA-229 > SZUA-229. The sequence continues at coordinate 146 of WTCC01000246.1, read as the reverse complement.
TGCTGCAGAGCGCTGATATTCTGGTTTACAAAGCTGGCTTGGTGCCTGTGGGTGAAGATCAGGTTGCGCATGTTGAATTAACGCGTGAAGTTGCCCGCCGTTTTAACCATCTTTATGGACGCGAGCCAGACTTTAAAGAAAAAGCT
>WTCC01000156.1 GCA_013138755.1 Gammaproteobacteria bacterium | reverse complement strand
CGTCATCGATGAAATCCTTAAAAGTTTTTTTGTTAGACATCGTTGCTCTCCTGTTCTTAAAATCTAAGGCCGAATAATATAATGTCTCTAGCCTTGAACGAATGGGGTCTGTAACTGCCAGAGAGTTGCTTATAGTTAAATAAATAAAACACAATCAGAATGTACAATCTGGCAAACTGTGCATTTGAGGGTATGTAGTATATAATAGAAGTCTAATATAGTAAAGATTTGGTCTATACATTAGTTTCTTGAAAAGTTATAAACATGTCCATATATTAAGTAACTAGCTTTACAGTTAATAAAGATATTAAAATAATGATTATGTACAAAAAACGTAAACAGCTTTCTACTAAGATGCTGATCATCTATATGGTCACGGCATTGCTGTTTCTGACTTCTGTCGAATTGCATATCCATACACATGAAACAGCGGTAACGGTAGGTCATGGATCTGCTGTTAGCATAAGTTCTTTGGCTGAAGATTTTATTGCGACAGAGAGTAAAGACGAGATCTCCGTCAGTCAAGATAGTGCGCTGAAACTGAAACAGAGCAATATCAGTCTATGGGCAGTATTTTTATTGATCGCTGTGATGCTGACTGTTCTGTGTCAAACCTTTATCGGTCGATTGCGAGATGGCCATACTCAATTATCACTAATACCCTTTCACGGTACGCCATCTCTGCGCGCGCCACCTTTATAAACTCCAAAACCAACTAACTACTTTGCCGTTCGCAGTTTTCTGCTGAACTGTTTTTTAGGACTGTCTGTATAGATTAAACAGCGTTCCTCGTTTGGAGTTTTACCATGTTTGTAAGAAATATAATTTTATTGATATCAGTTTTGGTATCAACACAATCTATCGCGCAGCAGTGGACATTGCAGTCCAGTGTGCAACAGGCGATAGAAACCTCACCGGAATTAAAGAAATCGATTGCCGAATTAGGCGTGCGCCAGGCAGACATAAACTTGTCCAGCCTGTGGCCCGATCCTGAAATAGGATTTAAGGTCGATAATAAAATGGGGCAGGATGATGGTGCTGGTGGATATGATCTGACCGATGTAACCATCACGCAATCTATCCCGATGTCACGAATCAAGTATCAGGAAGATGCCGCATCAGCCAGCATGAAAGCGGCACGTTATACCCAACAGTATCAATCGCTGCAGGTACAGAACCGGGTGTCTAAAGTTTTTCACCAATTACAGTTTGCTTCGGCAAAACTTACGCTGGCAAAAAAGCAGTTAAAACTTGCTAAAGATTTAAGTGGCAATAAAAAGACAAGTGTTAATGGTGTCGTGGTACGTTATCTTTCACCACTGGAAGAGATGCGTCTGACCATCATCCGTGAAGAAGCAAAACAGGCAGAGAGTAGTGCAGAAGGTAAATACACTGAAGCTTTAAGTGAATTTGTAAAGCTGCTCGGTATCGAAATGAACAGTGTCACCAGTGTTTCTAAACTAATTCCTGTTACAGATATTCCAGATCTAAAGCAACTGGCCGAGTTGCAGAACAGTCATGCACAACTTTCCAGTCAGCAACAGGAAGTTCTAGCGGCGAATCATAATATTCAGGTGGCACGTAATAATCAGTCGATTGACCCGAGTATTGGTCTTAGCTGGCAACGCGATACGCTGTCAACAGGACGTGAAGATATCTACGCCATCATGTTCAACATACAGATCCCGCTTACCAGTCGTGCGAACAAAGCGGAAAGTAAAGCGACCTATAAAGCCAGCCAGCAGAAGATAGAGCTGCAGTTATTAAAACGTGAGTTAAAGATTAATCTCAATCGCAGTTATACCCATCTGAACCATGTCATCGAACAGGCCGTTGAATATAAAAAGAAAGTATTGAAACCAGCCAGCAAGATGCTGGATCTGACCGACAAAGGGTTTACCAGCGGTGAGTTAAATATACTGTCTCTGGTCGATGCAAATAACACCAGTTTTGAAGCACAGCTAACTTATCTCGATCTGCTCTATCAAGCGAGAATAGAACTCGCTGAGGTAAAACTATACGCTGGCCAGTTGATTACCGATACACAGGTACAGAGTGCTACAACGCAGAATGTTACTTTGCTGCATTCAGATTTAAGCGTGGAGGGTAAGTAAATGATCGCTGCATTATTACGTTTCTCACTCATCCAGCGTCTGATGGTTCTTTTAGTCACGCTGGGTATTGCTGCTGCCGGTTTCTGGTCGTTTACAACATTACCGATCGATGCTTTTCCTGATATCTCTGCACCACAGGTGCAGGTCATCATCAAAGCCAACGGCATGTCACCGTCCGAAGTCGAACAACGCATCACCTTTCCTATCGAAATGGAGATGCAGGGTATCCCCGGGCAGACCGTATTACGCTCGACCACAAAATATGCACTCAGCGTTATCGTTATCGATTTCGAAGACGACATGGATATCTACCTGGCGCGTAACCTGGTGACCGAACGTCTCAATCAGGTATGGAGTTCATTACCTGCTGGCATCGAAGGCGGGCTTGCGCCTATCACTACACCGCTGGGCGAGATCTATATGTATCGCATTATCAGTGATGGCAGTGGTGGTAACGACGGAAAAGAATACAGCAATCAGGAATTACGCAGTCTGCAAGACTGGGTCATCCGTCCGCACCTACGCAAGGTAGATGGTGTTGCCGATGTGAACTCACTGGGTGGCGAAGTGCGCACCTATGAAGTTGTCATCAAACCTGAGTTACTGGTCAAACACGGTATCAGCGTCGATGAAGTCGAGCACGCACTGATGGAGAGTAACCGTAACGCCGGTGGTGATCGCATCAATAAAAACGATGAAGTTTTATTAGTGCGCACCGTCGGTAAGCTGGATGGTATCGAAGACATCAAAGACATCGCTGTGCGTACCCGTTATGGTAAACCGGTACACATCTATGATGTCGCCGAAGTACGTGTCGGTAGTATGACCCGTTACGGTGCAGTTACCGCCGATGGTGAAGGCGAAGCCGTCACCGG
>WTCC01000241.1 GCA_013138755.1 Gammaproteobacteria bacterium | reverse complement strand
CCGTGCCGACTACAGTACCGTTGGCACTATTTTCATCGACATTAAAACTCTGGTTGCTGATAACAGGTGCGTTATTTTCAATTACATCATTCAACGTAACGGTTATTGTTGCACTGTCATTGAGACCGCCTGGATCGACCACCTGAACCGTCAGGCCGAATTGGGTAATCGTTTCATAATCCAGTACGACAGAGTTAGCGACCGTCAGTACACCATCACCTGCATTGATGGCAAAGGCACCGCTGGTGTTACCGCTGGTAATGGCATAACTCAGGCTGTCACCATTCGGATCAGAAGCTAAAACCGTACCGACTACAGTACCATTGGCACTATTTTCATCGACATTAAAACTCTGATTACTGATAACAGGCGTGTTTTTTTTCCAACCGCCACGGGCGGCAAAAGCACTGTCAGTCATCAATGGTAAAATCAGGAAGGCAATAAATAAATATATCGGAATTTTCTTTACTAGCATTTTCGTACTCATAACTAACCTCTCAGCAAATTAATTTTTCTTGGAGTTCATGACGAGGGCTTAGCTATTACTTATTCCCTGTTACTATGCAACATCACAGAAATCAATAGTTTCATAACAGGCAGAGGCCACCACATCGACGGTACTTTCTTCGTCATTTGATGCCATAACGTTCCACCACTTGCATTAAAAATTTAATGCATTGAAATAAACCGCTTGATTATTTCAATATGAAAATCATATTTGCGCAGAGAGGGGGATGTGAGCAATGAAAAATGTCACTTGTAGAAAAAAAGTTGAAAATAAATTATCTGACTGTGTGAAATGACACAAAATAACATTTGTTAACGGGCGTTAACACATAAACAAGCTACAGTTGCAGCTTATTTGTTCGGTCGTACGTTGTAATATTTTTACAGGAGGGACCATTAATATAAAATGGTCAGATCACCTATAAAAATTTATTAGCTACCCGAGCTAATTTTTTCCAGCGCTGGCAGATCAAGAATAAAAAAACCTTCTCTGCTGATATCAATATGGCCATCTGATTCCAGTTGTTTAATACTTCTAATCAGTGTCCTTTGGGTAACGCCAAGCATATCAGCCAGTTCGATGCGTGATAATAAATCTTTCAAGTGACAGTTTTTCAGATGTCGTTCTTGATGGGTGTCGTTTAAAAAAACAAGATATGATGCCAGACGCTGCAGAGCATTTTTCTGTCCCAGATTAGCAATATGTCGAATATAGGAATTTAAGTCGCGTGACATGGCCTGCAACAGTGTGTCCGAGATTTCTTTGTAACGTTCCGTGCTGTTATACAGGTCATCGCATTTCAGGTGACAGACAGTAACATCGTTAAGCGCTTCTGCTGAGCTGCCGTGGGTTTCCAGATATAAATCTTCACAGGCTATCAGATCACCGGGTATCTGAACTAGTTTATGAATTTGCTGTTTACCATTGGGCAGTGTTTTGTAAACTTTAACTTCACCTGATAGCAGAATATACAGATGTCTGCAGGTATCTCCCTCTTTGTATAGTGCCTCTTTTTTGTCAAATTTTCCCAAGCTTAGACTAGGCTGCAAATCTAGTTTAGCTTCAAGGCTTAAATTGGCAAAGTAATATGAAGTATCCATGATGCAGGAGGCGCATCTGATTTCTGCGGGCTTATCCCGGCACGGACCGGCAATATTGTTTTCCGCTATTTGGTAATTTAATGTTTTAACGTTCATGTGGTTATTGTGTGGGTAATACGTAAAACCTCAAGGTACTGTATTGCCCATCAGGTTTTTTTACATTCAGGTAAAGCTAGCTATTGAAAGCATGGGAATCAAGTTATTTGTTCGTACGCTTTCGTTCATTTTCAGGGAAAAAATTATTCTTTGAATATCAACAAGTTGCACAAGAAGAATGGTCTTTTTAACGAGAAATAATAAAGATAATAATTTAATTTGGCTATCGCTGCTTAGCAGTTATCAGCATTCTTATCGGTTTACACTTTTATTTCATTAAATGGGGATGATACATTCTTGAAAATGTATAAGGCATTGATGGTTGTCATTTATAATGAAATGACCGTTTTGATTTCGTAGATGTTTGAGTTGAGGGTGTGGTCGTGTCTTATGTTTTATGTGCATTTTCTAAAACTACACGACTTTCGTTACGAGGGTGGAGCCCCCATAAACAGTGGCTTTCAAATTCCACTGGTAATGATAGAAAAGTAATATGGCCCAGACTATCAATCTAGGACCAGGTAACTCAATTGGTAAAGATTAACCATACAGAGCTGAAACTCGCATGATATGTGGTGTTAGGCAACTCATGAGAAGTTATCGATTTAAAGTCGGCAATGCCGAGAAGGTAAATAAATGGTGGGCCTGGAAGGACTCGAACCTTCGACCTGCCGATTATGAGGACCGGCTAGCGAGACTTTGACATCATTTAAACCGCTCTGTGTAGACGTTTATTAATCAAGCCTGTACCTTTTCATTGCCAGCTACTATGGCGCTGCTTGTTAACCATGAGTTTTACTGGTGGCAGGGAATGGTCAAGATTGCATTTGTACCGCCTCCAGCTCGTGGCATTAATTGTACATCCCAGCCATTGGCGTCAGCCAGTTGCCGGACTATTGCAAGGCCAAGTCCGCTACCGCCAGTTTCACTACCTCGAGA
>WTCC01000031.1 GCA_013138755.1 Gammaproteobacteria bacterium | reverse complement strand
AATCGAACCTGTAACAAATGTTCTCGCCGTAATCATTACGTTATCTGCTATCTGTATATTGTCTCGCACACCTACGTTACCGCCGATGAGACAGAACTTTCCAATTTTAACAGTGCCACCGATACTGCTACAGGCAGATATGACCGTGTGATTTCCAATTTCAACATTATGTCCAATCTGTATCAGATTATCGAGTTTAACGCCATCACCAATTATCGTATCAAGCAGTGCACCTCGGTCGATGGTTGTGTTGGCACCGATCTCAACATCATTACCAACATGTACACAGCCTAGCTGCGGCACTTTAAAATAGGTACTTTCATCTCTGACAAAGCCAAAACCATCAGCGCCGATGACAACACCTGAACGCAATATACAGTTATTACCAATGATACAATTTGAATAAACCGTTACATTTGCATTCAACTGTGTACGTTCACCGATGCGTACGTTCTCACCGATAACAGTGCCCGCACCGATGAATGTATTAGCCCCTATTATTGCACCCGCTTTGATTACAACATTCGCATCAAGTGATGCACTCTCATCTATTTGAGCCTCACTAGATATTACAGCTGTAGGATCAACACCTTTGAAATCTGCTATAACAGGGTTCAATAAGGTAGCAGCTTTAGCAAAGGCGAGCCTCGGATCCTCTGTCAGTAATGCCGGTAGATTACTGTTATCCAACCACTCTTCTCTGCATATGACAGCAGACGCGCCTGTAGAGGTCAACGCACTTTTGTATTGCGCGTTCGATATAAAAACCAGATCACCGCTACCGGCATGATTTATATCAGCAACGTTCTCGACTAAACAGTCTTCGCCGTGCAGGCGACAGTTAATCTTCTGTGCAAGTTCGGAGAGTTTAATCGGCATAGTTTTGTCTGACTAAAAACTATTTCTTTTTAAACGCAGCCTTCATCTTATCGAGAACCTCGTTTGTAATGTCATGCTTATCATCTGCATAAGCGACACCTTCACTCAATATCAGATTGTATTTCCCTTCCTTAGCAATGTCATCGATAACACTTTTAACCTGTTGCTGTAACACTGCCAATTCTTGATTTCTGACAGTACTTACTTCCTGTGACAACCTGGCTTCTGTCTGTTTTAACTTCTGGATTTTTCCGATGATCTCTTTTTTTAAATCTTTAAGCTTATCTTCCGTCATTACCAATTCGTTACGTTTGTAATTCTCCTGCATCCTGGTAATTTCTTTTTCCAATGCCTGCAGAGCATCACGTTTTGGACCAAACTGATCCAACATAGACGTATTAACCGCTTCGACCTGTGGCGCTTCAGTCAAAATTCTTTCTACACTAACCACACCTATCTTTATATCTGCAGCATTAACATCTACTGACAGTAACCCTGTTATTAACAATAAACCTACAACTAATTTTTTCACTTTATTTTCTCCTTAGAAGAATGAACCAATACTAAACTGGAATGCTCGTAAATCATCGTCTGGTGCGTCATTGATCGTCTGAGCGTAACTAAATCGTAGTGGCCCAATGGGTGATATCCACACCAATGACAGACCATACGAACTTCTTAACTGATCAATCTGAAAACCTTTGTCACTAGGATCCGCATCAAAAGTATGAAAATTATTCAGGAACACATTACCGATGTCCACAAAGCCACTGAAACGCACAGAACTCGGTGGTTTCTCGACGAATGGTATCGGAAATATGTAATCAGCACCAGCAGTGACACGCATATTACCACCGATGGCGAAGCCTGACACAGGGTCTCTTGGGCCTAATGAGTTGGACTCATAGCCACGAACCGTTCTTATGCCGCCAGCAAAATATCGTTCAAAAAATGGTAGTGCAGACGTTTTCCCGTAGCCATCGCCATAAGCTAAATTTGATCGTAGCAATAATGTCGTCGCACTCGTCACCTTAAAATAAGTATTTGTAATATAACTTACTTTGTAATATTCAAGATCACTTCCTGGAATCGTCATATTTGTAGAAATCGTGTGTTGCGATCCCGCATTAGCAAATACTGTCCGGTTTCTCGTATCATGTGAAAAACTGGCATTTAACGTCAGATTATTATATGCCGTTTTACCGTCATTCTCGGCGATGAACAACAATACATCACCCGATGGATTGACCGTTGATGGTGTGATCTTTATATGACTATAACCATATCCGAGACTCAAGGTATTAAATTCTGACAATGGAACGCCATAACTGATATTTAAATCACCTGAGTTCGTCTGGAAATTATTGATTAACTCTTCTGAGGAATCCCTGTCTCTAAACGAAACACTTAAAGTCCGACTGATACCATCCAGCGTATAATATGGATTCGTAAATGCTGCGCTATAGACCGTATTAGCACGGTCTGTATTAACGTTGACCGATAAACGTTTACCCGTTCCAAATAAATTTTCCTGCGTAAGACCAATATTAAACAACAGGCCTTGTGTCTGTGAAAAGCCTGCGCCTATATTAAAGCTACCCGCCAATTTCTCAACCACGGTAACTTTTAGATCAACCTGACTAGTTGAACCAGGAACGGGTGTGCTATCGACGTTAACTGATTCGATAAATGGTAAACGTTGAATTCGAATTTTAGAACGTTCGAGTCGATCACTAGCCAATACCGAACCTTCCATCAAGCGCATCTCTCTTCTGTACACCCTATCTTGTGTACTATCATTGCCATATATATTGATTCGACGCACATAGACTTTCTCACCGGGCACCAGATGATACGTAAGTGCCACTTCTTTCTTGTCATCGTCGATCACTGGAGAAATTTTTACTTCAGAAAAGGCATACCCTATACGCCCCATCTGTGTTTCGAGACGTTTTTTCGTCGCCGTCATCAGACTTCGTGAAAAATACATCCCCTGACGTGTTAGCATCTGTGATTTCATCGTCTGTCTGTTAACGACAAATTCTCCGGTTATCTCGGATGAGCCAATCTTATAGCGATCGCCCTCTGAAACATTTATCGTTATATAGATATCTTGTTTGTCAGGCGTTAGTGAAACCTGTGTGGATTCGATAGAAAACTTTATATAACCCCTATCCAGATAGTAAGAACGAATCTTCTCGAGGTCACCGTTTAATTTTGGTTTGGAATACTCATCAGCTGAAGAGAGTATTGCCCATCCAGACGGCACACCCGACTCCAGGTCATCAAGCAAGGTATCATCGTCATATACATCGTTACCAACGATATTGA
>WTCC01000319.1 GCA_013138755.1 Gammaproteobacteria bacterium | reverse complement strand
CAGCCGTTTCACTCAAACTTCGTGTTAACTGCTGCAGTGTTGAATATTGATCCATCTCTAACGGATCAAAACCGTCATCAAAATTATCAGACTCTTTCTCATAGCCAGATCTAATCTGAATTTCGGTCTCTATCTCTAGATTTCTTAATTGTTCTTTCAATCGTATAACTGTCTGAGTCAGCTCAGAGAGGTTAAAACCGAAATCAGTTACCTGCTTACCCATGCGGGCGTGGTATATGTTTACCTCACCGGCATAGTTAACTAAGTCATTCAACAGATCCGATCGTACACGTACCTGCTCTTGCGTTTCTTTATAGTTTACGTCAGAGGCGCGCTCTCCCCAGTGAGGCCTATCCTTAGTTTTAGCATCTTTCTGCGGACTGCTTTCCGGCTCAACCTCGGCCACAACATCATTATCATCGACATTAGCAACATCGATATCATTATTGCCTTCCTCTTTTCGAGCAGGTAACAAAGCAGAGATATCGATTTCTTCCAACTCTTCATCGACGCCAGATTCCAATTCATCTAAGTCAACATCAAAACGCTCAACCGCTCTCTTCTCTTTGGTTTCACCACGCATCATCATTTCGACACGCTCGCTCAAGCTATCAAAAGTTGATATCGACTGACGTTTTTTCACATCAGCTAACATTGCTGTTAATGCATCTAATGATTCCTGCAACAAATCAAACCATGATTTATCGATCCGCACTTTATTGTCACTTACCATAACCATTAGTGACTCAAGGATATGCGTTAAATCACCTACAGGGCCCAAGTCCGCCATACGTGCGCCACCTTTTAGAGTGTGCATGTTTCTCTGTAGCTGTTGTAGATGCTCAGTCGAGTTTGGTTGTACCTTTATTTCATTCAGAGTCTGTTCGCTATTCTCCAGCAGATCATCAGCCTCTTCCAGGAAGATGTCGATTAATTCATCATCAATATCACCATATGAAATTTCCGCTTCTACTGAAACGTTAGAATCCTCATCATCGGTGATCTTAATAATTTCGAGGTCATCGTCGTCAGAAGATATCGTCTCTGCTAAATCGATCAATGGTTCTTGTTCAACCACTTCAGCATCGACTATTTCCGGACTACCATCTGTTACTCCCGTATGATCCTGCCAGGATTTCTGTAATTGGGACTGAATTTCTCGCTGTACAATTTTGTTTATTTTCTCATGCAGACTTTCATTATTTGCCGGCAATTTACCATCTACAACCTGACCGAGCATAACCTCAACTGATTGTTCAACTTCCCGTATAACACCTGCAATTTCATCTGGAATATTCTCGTCACCACTATCCTGACGGGCTTTTATATATTTCTCTGTAGCGCCAGCCAGATCCGCAATCGATTCAACTTCTGCAGTGCGCGCACTACCATATAAAGTATGGAAAGCACGAAGTAACGCTTTATCAGCCTGTAGCATTTTTTCATCTGCATCATGCTGGTCAAGTTTTGCTCTCACATCATTAAGATGACTGATGCTTTCATCATGATAGATAGTCAACAACATCGGGTCGATATCCAGCTCGTCACCAGCCAGTTCGAAATTGCCACCTTCCTCAGTAATGATTATCTCCACATCATCGTCATCGGTTGATGTTGTTTCGTCACTTACTCCCTTACTCTCTGTGTCCACATCTTCTGAGTAATCTGCTTCATCCCCAGATATGTCATCCGCTCTAACTGTTTCACTAATACTGATGTCAAGATCTTCAATGCTCTCTATTTCAATATCAAAATCATCTTCTTTAATTTCGCCCTCAACCAACGACACCACGACATCAGCATCGCTGTCAATCTCAGCCGTTTCTTCAGTATCGTTGCCTTCACTGATTAACGTTTCAATATTGTCGTCCGCCACATCATCAGCATCAATCTTCAACTCTTCGAGGGAGAAGTTATTATCAGTATCCAGCTCAGTAATATCACTATCCGAGTCATCATCTATAGAGAGATCATCACTTAAATTATCAAGCTTCAGTACTATTTCTTCATCAGCAATATCGATAGCTTCATCTACCGCATCTGTTTCACTCTGTAACTGATTATTCCCTTCAGCCTCACTTACAGGCGCACAACTTTCTTTTCCAGACTCAGCGACAGGCTCTATTACAACCTCACGCCCTTCGGCTACAGCCTCTGCAGAAGCCATTAACTGACCAATGTTTTCTATAGGCTCACGATTGCCCTTTAGCTGCTCGATTAATTGTGGCAACACTGCCAGAGCTTCATCCAGTGCCTGATTCATTGCTTCACTGATGATTATTTTGTTTTCGATAAAACTGTTCAGCATGTTTTCAAACTTCCATGAAAACTCACCAATCATTTCAGCACCTAATAAGCGCCCACTACCTTTCAATGTATGGAAACCGCGGCGTACGACAGCCAATGCTTCCTCATTCTTTGGGTCAGCCTGCCACTGCGGTAAATATTCATGCAGCTCACTCAGCACTTCCACCGCTTCTTCAATAAAAATCTCTACGATTTCCTCATCAGCATCATCTGCCAGTATCGTAAATCCATCTGTAATCTCTTCCGTACTTTGCTGCTGAGTAGACGTATCCATATCAACAACATTATTGTCAACATCGTCTCCCACTATAAAATCATCGGCAACAGCATCTTCTGCGCCATCAAAAGCAATAACCACATTGTCTTTAACTTCGCTTACCGCCTGTTCATCAGCTGATTCACTGTCTACTTGTAGCGGGATGTCATCAAGATGCTGGTTATCTAATTCTTCAATGTAACCTTGTGTTATCTCTTCTAATTTTGTTGCTGCTTTATCACCTGAATTCAGACCTTGTTCGACACCTGGGCGACCTTCTGATAATGCTTCGAAGAAATATTCAATAGAGGTGACAACATCTGCAACTGTATCCTGCTCATCATCAGAAACCTTATGCGCATTATTCAGCAACACAACGCGAATATATTTTTGTAATCGTTCGATCTGTGACCCAACGCGTCGCAATGGCAGCATCATTGCCACACCACGAACTTCTTCCAAAGAGTCGATCACGATATTAAGCTGTTCTTTATCACCGATACCTGCTACATAGGCTAAAATAGCCTCTTTCGCATCACCGAAATTTTTCATCGCTTCAGCAACAACAGTAAATATCACCTGACGGTACTCTGATGCAGGCACTGCCTTAACATCTCTATCTGGATTCATATCAACAAAACCAGCCCGCTCTGCGATATAGTCTTTAAGCTCTGCCTCTGCACTCAACAATCCAGATGCAATCTCCAGCACAACCTTCTCACTGGCTTCTTCTGTCCCTTCGATAATTTTATCTAGTGTCACGCGCTGGTCTATTATCGACTGGCGCGTAGCACCCATACCTATCATTCCATAGGTATCAGCAATTCTTCCTAATTGCTCGGCCACTGGAACAAGCCTCTCAAGATCTTGTTCGTTACTGTGCATAAATAACTCGAGCACATCCTTTACCTGCGCTAGATCTTCTGTAATACCCTTTGAAACCGTGTCGAATAAATCCGCATTTAAGCCACCGACACCAGAAGCATCATCTGCTTTCTGTGGCATTAAATCATCTAATCGGTATGTTTTTTTAACGATTGAAATAGCATCACTTTCTATCGCACAGGTACCAACATAGTAAAGTATGTTTTTTACCAGTTCTTTAGAGTACTGATTCAAAAACTCATCTTCACCGATATCGAGGATTAATTTCAGCTGTCGATCGACTGTGCTTAATAATTTATTAATGCTTATATTCTTTTCTATACCCTTGTTGACCAAACCCTCAACAAGTGCGCCGGTCACCATCCAGATATTACGAACTTCGGCATCAGCACTAACTTTTTCTAATGAATTCAATACTGCTTTTATTCGTTGCAAACCAACACGTTCTTTATTATTTTGAATATAATCCAGCAATCCTAATTGATAATGTGTACGTAGCCGCTTTACTTCGCCTTGCAGATTACCAGTGCTGATGCTATCAATTTCATATGCTTCAGAAGCCACCACAGCATTCTCAATATCTGGCGAAAACAGAACACCTTCTGTTAATAGACTCTCTTTACGCACGACACGGAGATCGTTTATTATCGGCATAAGCGTTATCGGCGCATCAGTCTTACCTGCCTGAACACCTTCCAGGTAATCAGGCAACTGTAGCATTGCGCGCATCAATACATCGTACGCGTCATAATCACTCTCCACCCTGCCTTCCAACAATGCCATTGTTGTAAGTTTCATCTCTTCAGCTAGCATTGCAGCACCGTAAACTTCTACCATCTGCAAAGTGCCATAGATTAATTGCAAATGTTCAATACAGTTCTCTAAATGCTCGTCAGTCTTATTCTCGATGTATTCATTGAGATTGGACTGAGCATCAGTTAAGACGTCATCAAGCTGCGCCTTCACCCAGCTGAGTGAATTATATTCAATCGTATTATTTGGATTCATAATCCGATAACCTGCGCTGTATTAGCTTAAACCTGACTCTGAAGAATGACTGTTTCAACATTATCATCATTTGATGATGGTAATTTGAAGCCAGAAACCGAACGTCCCAATTCAGACGAAAGCTCATTCAACGCTGTTAGCGAAGTTGATGTTTCTTCTGTACCCTCGGATGTCTGTATGGTGATTTCCTGAATAATATTCATGGTATCAGACACAGACAGCGCCACTTTAGATTGCTGTTTAGTCGAATCAGAGATACCTTTAATCAGATGTGATAACTCTGCAGACACAGACTCAATCTCTTTCAATGCAACACCCGCATCTTCTGCCATGGCAGCACCATTGACCACACCAGCGGTGCTCATTTCCATAGATTTCACCGCTTCGTTCGTATCCGCCTGAATAGTATTTACCAGGCCTTCGATCTGTTTCGTTGCGTTACCAGCACGTTCCGCCAGACGTTGCACCTCATCCGCTACCACGGCGAAACCACGACCGGCATCACCTGCTGTCGATGCCTGAATAGCCGCATTCAATGCAAGAATATTTGTCTGGTCAGCAATCTCAGTAATCAGCCCCACGATGTCGCCAATCTCCTGCGAAGATTCACCTAATCGTTTGATACGTTTTGATGTCTCCTGAATCGTCTCGCGAATATTCTCCATCGAACCGATTGAATCACGTACCACCTTCGCACCTTTTTGTGCAATTTCCACTGATTGCTGCGCTACCTGTGCAGAGTTATCAGCATCTTCAGACACTGTTGACATCGATTCAGCCATATCGGTTACAGCAGCACTGGCCGATGCAATCTCACGCGCTTGTTGACTAGAAGCATCTGCTAACTCTGTCGCTGTATGCTGTGTTTTTTCAGTAGATTCAGATACTTCTGAGGCGGTCGTGTTGATCGTCGTAACCAGAGAACGTAGCGCGTCGATAGTGAAGTTAACCGAATCGGCTATCGCACCAGTAATCTCTTCTGTCACGGTAGCATGTACAGTCAAATCACCATCAGCCAGATTTGCCATCTCATCAAGCAGCTGTAAAATCGCACGTTGATTACGTCGATTATTCTCTAACGCATTCTCCTCACGTTTTTTCGCTTCTCTAAGTAACAGAATACCACTGATAATGATAAGGATTACCGCTACACCACCGAAGCCAACACCGACCAATTGAATCGTATCGAGCTGTTTACCCTGATCAATAATTTTTTCTTGAAAAATTTCCAGTGAACCCAATAATTTACCTGCATCAGCACCGACCAGACCTGCTGCATCCTTCACTTCGAACAGTTCAGGTGATAATTCCAGAATACCTGCAATATTGTCGCTTACCGCACTAATCAACATCGCCACTTCGCGCAGTTTGCCAACTGCCTCTTTATCCGTAACCCGTTCGATGCGTAAACCTTTCGACCCTTTTAATAAGCCTTCTAATACACGACCAAATAATGCTGCATCTCTACCAAATCTATCAGCCGCCGCAGCAGCCGCTTCGCCACCTGCCAACACCTGGTTCAGGTTATTTTTAATACGTTGCGATAACATCATCTGACGTGTTGCCAGATAAATCTGCCGAGAAGACGCATTTTTCTTTATCAGCACACCCACCACTTCATCAGAATAAGTCAGCATCTGTGGAATGAAGCTCTCAATCACTTCATACAAGTCTTTTACTTCAGTAATCGACTGACGACCATTTAAAATAACCTCGATGTTATTTCTGTAGTTTCTCCAGTCTCCTTCAACTGTATCAAGGTCAGGTATCAATTCTTCAGAAAGCTTTTCCGAAAGAACATCACCTGAGCGATAGGCAGTTAACACTGTATCAAATCGTGTTCGTGCCTCATACAGGCTATCAAAACTTGATTCACTACCGGATGATGCGCCGATGGAATATGTTGCCATCTGCTGCGACAGCAAAAGTTGATCCGCCGACAGTTCTACATGGCGTTGCAATGTCGCTCGTTTATCACCTACATAAACCAAACTTGCAATCATAAGGATAATAAATACGGATAATAAAACGCCTAGTATGACTAGCGGTTTACCAATCGCGATACTTTTTTGTTGTGCACTCATAAGGATGTTCTCCAATCAACCTGACTCATTATTTCTTGGACTAACGTAATCAGGGTATTTCTAGTTATATATCTTTTTATTGTTTTATTACTTTTTCTTATCAATTACAGCGATGCATGCGCAAAGCGCTCATCCGCTACCATCTCATTAAAACTAAATACAGGCCATTGCTCATTATCCTGCTCATATGCTCGCTCGATATACGGCAGGATGCTTTCGTGCACGCCAACATCATCATCTGTCTCATCACTTTCCCTAAAATGACGCAGACCATAAACCTCTTCGACAATCAACCCTGTGTTGACCCCCTTATAATCGATGACGATAACTCTACCTTTACCGCGCTGCTTGATGTCATCACCTAACAGAAAACCCTTCATATCCATGATCGGCAATAAACTACCACGCACATTCGCAACACCTACGATCCACGATTTAACTCCGGGCACAGAAGTGAATGTTGGCAGATCAAGAATCTCTTTTACATCAGACATCGATGCAACGAGCCTGTCGTTACCGATGCGAAAACCCACCCCGACCCACTCTGCCTCAATCTGGTCACCAGAAGGCAACCCGGTAGAACCTTCAAGGGTTCTTTTTTCAAGGTCCTGCAAGATATCAAATGGATTACTGATATTCATTTCTATTATCTTATCGTGATCATGCAATATGACTTGCTGGTTATGAGTATTCACTTTCTTTACTACGCTGACAGAACCATGTTCACGTGTTCTATCAAAGCTTTTTCCTGCACTGGTTTAACAATGTAATCCTTAGCGCCCTGACGCATTGCCCAAACTTTATCCGTCTCCTGGTCTTTCGTTGTCACCATAATGACCGGTATAGAAGAAGTTTCATCGTTCTTTGAAATTTGACGTGTTGCCTGAAAACCGTTCATGCCTGGCATTACCACATCCATCAAAATCAAATCTGGTTTTTCTGTCTTTGCCATCTCGACACCATCTTCACCCGAGCTTGCGGTTATTACCTCATGACCATTTTTGGTCAGCATGGTTGTCAGCACATGTACTTCTGTAGGAGAATCATCAACTATCATTACTCTTGCCATAATCTTACTCGTCACTGTTTGTTTAATTCACCAAGTTCAATCGTATAAACCCAGTACTATTGCTAAATCCGTCCCTTACTGTTTTGTCAGTGCAAACTCTTGAATTGCACCGATTAAATCTTCTTTTGTAAATGGCTTCGTTAAATATTCTGTTGAACCCACGATGCGACCTCGTGCTCTATCAAAAATACTATCCTTACTTGATAACATGATGACTGGCGTATCTTTAAATGTCGTGTTATTTTTTATTAACGCGCAGGTCTGATAGCCATCTAAACGAGGCATCATGATATCGACGAAAATGATATCCGGTTTATTCTCAGCAATCTTTGATAACGCCTCAAAACCGTCAACAGCTGTGACTACCTCACAACCCTCTTTTGTAAGCAGGTTTTCTGCTGTTCGCCTGATTGTTTTACTGTCATCAATAATCATTACTTTCAAATCATTCATAACACATTTTCTTCAGTCATCGTTATACCATTCAAAACGCCAAAATTCAAAAAATCTTCTAGATAAACTGAATGTAGACCACATTCAGAGTATTGCCAACAAATCATAAAAACCACAATAATATTGGTTAATTTATTGTCAGGTCAGGCACTATTGGTTAATTCCCGATTTCCAATTACTGTTAGACTGGAAGTGAGTAGTTTTTCGACCTAAACGGAGAGATTCATGGGTATTAAAGTAGGTGTCGTTATGGATGACTTGTCAGCCATCAATATGAAAAAAGACAGTAGTTTTGCCATGATGCTAGCCGCCCAGAAGTTAGGCTGGGAAATCCATACCATATACCAAAAAGATCTC
The DNA here is from genome assembly GCA_013138755.1 of Gammaproteobacteria bacterium. Classification (GTDB taxonomy): domain Bacteria; phylum Pseudomonadota; class Gammaproteobacteria; order SZUA-229; family SZUA-229. The sequence continues at coordinate 12,581 of WTCC01000319.1, read as the reverse complement.
TTTACCGAAAACGAAAAACCTAGAGCATACAGTCGAATAACCCGTGTAGACGATAACCCAGAACACTGGTTCGACTTTGCCACAGAGCACGATATTGACCTGAGCGATCTGGATGTCATCCTGATGCGAAAAGACCCGCCTTTTGATATCGAATACATCGCCAGTACTTACATACTGGAGCTGGCAGAACAAAATGGATCACTCATCGTCAACAAACCAGCTAGCCTGCGTGATAATAATGAAAAAATGTTCATCACTCAATTCCCTGATTGCTGCACTCCCTTCATGGTCAGTAGAGATAAAAAACGCTTACGTGATTTCGTTACTCGACGACACCAGGCCGAGCAGCAAGACGTTATCTTAAAACCACTGGACGGTATGGGCGGCACTTCTATCTATCGAGTAAATCCACAAGATCCTAACCTCTCTGTCATCCTCGAAACAGTGACGGAGAATGAGTCCCGTACCGTAATGGCACAACAATTTATTCCCGAAATAACGGAAGGCGACAAACGTATTTTACTGATCGATGGCAAAGCCGCACCCTATGCTTTGGCACGCATACCTGCTACAGGTGAGACTCGAGGCAATCTCGCCGCCGGAGGCACAGGCGTCGGCATGGAACTATCTGAACGTGACATCTGGATATGCCAACAAGTTGGTCCCGTTTTAAAACAAAAAGGTATTCTGTTTGCCGGCATCGATATCATCGGAGATTATCTAACAGAGATAAACATCACCAGCCCTACCTGCATACGAGAACTCGACCAGATATATGCACTGGACATCGCTGGCGACTTAATGCAATGCATAAAACAATATCTACCCTGATTAATAAACACTTATCGACTTATGCAGTTGCTATTATTCTGTTTGCATCGGCAATATTTATCAGCGCCTGCAATCCGCCAATAAAACAATATGACTATAGTATTTTTGCCTTTGGCACGTTAATCGATATCAGCTTATACGATACCGACCAGCGGCAGGCAGACGAGGCTTTTGGTCTACTACAACAACTTTTTGATAAAAACCATAACGACTGGTCACCCTGGACCAATGGGGACTTAGCCCTGTTAAACCAAAAACTAAGCGTTCAGGCAACGGCATCCGTACCAGAGCACCTTATCCCGATTATCAAGACGTCTATAGATCTCAGCCAGCGAAGCAAGAATTATTACAATCCAGCGATTGGTCACTTAATCAACCTCTGGCAATTTCACAAATATCAAGATGCTGACATCCGCCCCCCTGACGACGACAAGATACAAGAGTTAATCAGCAAAAAACCACAGATGAGTGATCTAACATTCGACTCGAAAGATCAGCTAATAAACACTAATCCAGCCGTCTCATTAAACTTCGGCGCCTTTGCAAAAGGCTACGCGATCAAGCTTGCCATGGAACATTTACACAAACTCGATATACACAATGCCGTCATCAATGCCGGTGGTGACCTGAGCGTCATCGGCCAACATGGCGAGCGCGCATGGAACATAGGCATCCGCCACCCACGTAAAAATAGCCTACTGGCCAGTATTGAAGTTAACAATAATGAGAGTGTTTTCACATCCGGTGATTATGAAAGATTTTATACCTACCAATCAAAACGCTACCACCATATCCTCGATCCAGAAACAGGCTACCCTACAGATGACACGCAATCTGTGACCGTAATTCATTCTGACGCTGGCTACGCCGATGCGGCAGCCACTGCGTTGTTTGTTGCCGGCAGCCAAGAATGGCAGACGATTGCTAACAACATGAATCTACAATATGTCATGCTGATTGCTGCAAATGGCGATATCCACCTGACGTCAGCAATGGAAAAACGGCTTAAATTCTTAAATAAACCACCAACTTCGCGCATTATCGTTTACCAGGAACTATAATCTGCGAATAAATAGATAAACAAAAAGGCACGGCACGACCATTGTCACCAACCTCCTGAAACATGATGAAAAACCGTAGGACAATTAAACCAACTGTTACCGATAACGATCGCTTTGGCATGACTTTTTTCCTTGCCACAATCTTTCACGGTATCATTATTCTAGGTGTCACTTTCAGTGTGTCTCAACCTGCCGACAGCAAATCAGGTCCAACACTTGATATCATCCTGGTTCAGGATAAAGTTTCTGCCGATATCGAAGAACCTGAAGATACCGACTATCTGGCACAGATCACACAATTAGGTGGTGGCGACGCAGAAGAAAAATCTAAACAGAGTGACTTGTTCAGCGCAGCATCTTTATCAAATGAGCTCGGCATTGCTACACAGACCAACGAGCAGCAGGTACAGAAACAAAAACATAACGAACAACAGGCCCTACTCACACAGCAAGACGCAGAGTACGCGATCAACACTGAAGAAACGCCAGTAAAAGCTGAAGACAGCACCGTACTCAACGAAATAAATGTCAGCAAAAATACACAAACTACCCAGCAGCTAGCCGAGATCAGCGACATCATAGAAGAACAGGCGAGCATAGATAGGACCAAGTATTTAAATTCCAGCACTAAAGAATTTACCCCAGCTGAGTATATGCGCAGCTGGATCAATCGTGTAGAACGCGTCGGTAATCTAAATTACCCTGACCATGCAAGAAGAAAAAAACTTAGTGGCACCCTTATTCTTGATGTTGTTATCAGTGCCGATGGTAAACTGGTTAAAACAGACTTAAGACAGTCGTCTGGCCACCAGATTCTAGATGACGCAGCCAAACGTATTGTGAAGCTAGCAGCTCCCTACCCTCCGTTTCCAAAGAAACTTCGTAACGAAGCCGATGTCATACATATTACCCGTAGCTGGGAGTTTCTAAGCAATAGCAGCATCCGTACACGATAGAAAATTACACTTCATTTATGGCAAATACAGATAGCAAAGACTTCGACTTCACCGGACATTTTCTAATCGCTATGCCATCTCTTGAAGATGGCTTTTTTAATCATGCTGTTACCTATATCTGCGAGCACGATGAATCTGGCAGTTTCGGCATTATCATCAATCAGGAAACCGAGCTCACCCTGAAACATATCGTCAAAGAGATGCATATCGGCGCTGAGGGAAATTACAATGCAGACCAACCAATTTTCATCGGTGGCCCTGTCGATCAGGGCAGAGGATTTATCTTGCATCGGCCGACAGGCAACTGGCAGTCCACACTCAAAGTAAATGAGCACATCGCGCTGACTACATCTAAAGATATCCTGGAAGCCATCGTTAATAATGAAGGTCCTAAAAACAGTATCGTGGCATTAGGCTATGCGGGCTGGACCGCCGGGCAACTGGATAATGAGATTGCAGCTAACACCTGGTTAAGCTGTCCGGCAGACGAGCAGATTATCTTTGATACACCGCCGGAACAACGCTGGAAAGCCGCGGCAAAACTTATCGGTGTCGACCTGTCACTCCTCAGTAACGATACTGGACACGCCTGATTCCAACCCGACTATAAATGGTTTCAACAAACAAACAAATAACCACTGTATTAGGCTTTGATTACGGAAATAAACGTATCGGTCTAGCCACCGGTCAGACCATCACAAACTCAGCATCTCCGCGCATAACGATTAACCAGATCGATGGCAACCCTGATTGGCACGCTATCGATACTGAAATTCAACAATGGAAGCCGGATGCATTAATCGTCGGTATGCCCTATCACATCGATGGCAGCGAAAACAAAATGACGGTTACGGTCAGGCATTTCTGTTATGAACTGAAAAAAAGATTCAATTTGCCAGTAATAGAAGTCAATGAAGCACTGAGTTCGCAGCATGCAGAAGAAATACTAAAAGAAAATATAAAAATAAATAAGCAGAACAAGCACGAGATTGATAGAATGGCAGCCGCAATTATTGTGCAACGCTGGTTAGACCAGCAACCATAAACAGGCTAAGTTCAAAAACACAGAAACTGATTAACGGAAACTTATGCAACAACTCGCCACACCAGACCAGCTTCTGGCACAACTGGCAGAAAAAATACAAACATTGCTTAAGGAAAAAGCAATCGATAACCCATTGATGGTAGGTATTCACACTGGTGGCCTATGGGTAGCAACAAACCTTTACCAGCAATTAAACAACACAAGTAATATTTTTTCAGAACCACTAGCAAGTCTGGATATCAGTTTCTACCGAGATGACTTTTCTCGAATCGGCATGAACCCTGAAGTAAAACCCTCTGAATTACCCCCAGATGTTGAAGACCGACACATAATCCTGGTCGACGATGTGCTGCATACTGGCAGAACGGTCAGAGCAGCGATGAACGAACTATTCGATTACGGCCGCCCAGCAAGTATCACTCTCGTCTGCCTCATCGACCGCAGCGGTCGAGAACTGCCTCTACAAGCTGATATCGTCGGTGAGCATATTATTTTATCTAAAGGCGAACACATAAAACTGACAGGACCAGAGCCTCTTGCCATCGAGATTCAACCTGCTGATAAAACATCCCCAATCACGGCTGCGGGATAACGGCAATATGGTCAATAAAGCAACAAAACCTACTGACACTTTGATCGGTCACGATGCCTGGAACATCCAGCTGGATAGCAATGGTAATCTAAGACACTTCCTAACCACAGAAGGACTGGGTAGTAATATCCTGACACAGATTCTCGATACAGCCGAAAATTTCACTGACGTAAACCAGAAAAGCGTTAAGAAGGTTCCTCTTTTACGCGGTAAAACTATCGTCAATTTATTTTTCGAACCGAGTACAAGAACACGCACAACTTTTGAACTGGCTGCAAAACGTCTTTCAGCGGATGTCTTAAACATAAACATAAGCACGTCCGCCACATCGAAAGGCGAAACCCTGCTCGACACACTACAAAATATTCAAGCCATGCAATGTGATATGTTTGTTGTGCGCCACACCGACTCTGGTGCGGCGCATTACATCGCTAACAATGTGGCATCGAATATCAGTGTTATCAATGCAGGCGATGGCAGTCATGCTCACCCTACTCAGGCGATGCTGGATATGTTTACCATCCGTCGTCACAAAGGTGCGGATTTTGGCAATCTTCGCGTTGCCATCGTTGGTGATGTTTTACATTCACGTGTTGCACGCTCACAGATACATGCCCTCAACACCTTAAATACCGGTGACGTTCGCGTCATCGCCCCGAAGACATTATTACCTGCCGGTATAGAAGACATGGGTGTGAATGTCTTTCATGATTTGAGATCAGGCATCAAAGACGCGGATGTCGTTATTATGCTGCGCTTGCAGAAAGAAAGAATGACTGGTGCATTTCTACCTAGTGAGCAAGAATACTTCCAGCTCTATGGTCTTACCGAGGACCGCCTACAGGCAGCAAAAAAAGATGTCATCGTAATGCATCCAGGACCGATCAACAGAGGTGTTGAAATTGACTCTAATGTTGCCGACGGTTCACGCTCGGTCATTCTTGACCAAGTATCCAATGGCATATCTGTCCGTATGGCTGTCATGTCGATGACACTCGGTAGAAAACCTGAAATGGATGATGATCAATGAGCCGCACCCTGATAAAAAACGGACATCTGATTGATCCAGCGAACGATATCGATCAACTCGCAGACATACTTGTTGTCGATGGGAAAATCTCAGCTATCGAAGCAGCAGGCACAGTAACCTCTGACGACGTCTCACATGTCATAGATGCTAGTAATCTAACTGTTATTCCAGGACTGGTAGATTGCTGTGCACGTCTACGGGAACCCGGGCTAGAGCATAAGGCTACGATCAAAAGTGAAACAATAGCAGCCACGAACGCTGGCATCACGACATTATGCTGCCCACCGGACACCGACCCGGTCATCGATGAACCCGCCGTCGTTGAATTGATCAATCAAAAAACAGTCAATGCTGGGCATAGCCGTGTCGTCACACTAGGTGCATTAACTACCGGTTTGAATGGTGATCACTTAAGCGAAATGCACGCCTTACAACAAGTTGGTTGTGTCGGTTTAAGCAACTGTCGTAACCCGATAGAAAACACGCTGATACTTAAGCGCGCTTTCACCTATGCTGCAACCTTTAACACACGTATTTTTATTGAACCCGACGAACACTGGTTAAGTATTGGCGGCTGCGCTCACGAAGGTAAAATTGCTACGCGCCTGGGCTTAAAAGGTATTCCGGTTTCAGCTGAAACAATCGCTATTGCGCGAGCACTGGAACTGGTTACTGAAACAGGAGCCAGCGTTCACTTTGGACGCCTCTCAAGCGCACAGAGTGTAGAGATGATTTCACGCGCAAAGAACGAGCATCTAGCCGTTACTGCCGATGTTAGTGCACATCAGCTACATCTGACTGAACACGATGTAAGCAGCTTCAATAGCGCTTGTCACGTCACACCGCCATTACGATCACAACGTGATCAGGAAGCATTACGAAATGCTATTACCGATGGAACGATTGACGCCATCTGTTCAGACCATCAACCTCATGACATCGATGCTAAGCAGGCACCATTCGCCAGCACCGAAGCCGGCATCTCTGCATTAGAAACTTTTTTACCACTATGCTTACGCCTATCACAGCAGACATCTCTTTCAACAACTGAAATTATCAAAAAAATCACAAGTTCTCCAGCCAACATACTAGACATTAACGCAGGCGCACTATCTGTGGGGGAGAATGCTGATATCTGCATATACGATGAGAACGAAGATTGGCAGCTAACGACGAACACTATCTACAGTAACGGGAAAAACACACCTTTTCTTGGCTGGAATTTTCAAGGGAAAGTTAAACACACCATCATAAACGGTGCGTTGTTATTTAGTGCATCGAAGGCTGACTAACTGCTGATAACTTAGTCTTTCGTCTCAGCTGATGCTGAAGGGAATTCAAGTGGCCCATCATCACCTTCATTCTCAAGCCCACCTTTAATATCACTACCAAAATTAATTTTCCATTCGAGCTCACTCGCTGAATCCGCATTAACCAGCGCAGCCTCCAGACTGATTTCTTCTGATTTGTATAATGCCAGCAATGATTGATCAAATGTCTTCATGCCTGAGTCACCGCCTTTCTCCATGATATCTTTAATCTCATGGAAGTTTCCGTCACGTATCAACTTGCTGATATACGGTGTATTCACCATCACCTCGATGGCCGGTACACGCTTGCCATCTTCTGTTTTAACCAGGCGTTGCGCCAGGATGCAATTCAAGTTTAGCGATAGGTCCATCAGCACTTGATTGTGGGCTTCGCTAGGGAAATAGTTCAACAAACGATCCAGAGTCTGACTGGCATTAGTAGCATGCAAAGTTGTCAAACACAGATGACCAGTATCAGCATAACGCAGTGCCGACTGCATGGTTTCTTTATCACGCGATTCTCCGATCATGATGACATCCGGCGCCTCACGCATAGCTTCTCTTAGCGCATTTTCAAAAGATAAGGTATCAAGCCCCACTTCACGTTGCCCGACGATACATTTTTTATGGTGGAACATAAATTCGATAGGATCTTCAATCGTAAGAACGTGCCCGCTTTCCGTCATGTTGCGATAATCCAGCATTGCCGCCAAAGAAGTGGATTTCCCCATACCCGTAGCACCAACCACCAGGACCAGGCCTTTCTTGCGCATGATCATGGTTTTATAAATTTCGGGTAAACCAAGTGAATCAATCGTTGGAATGTCTGCTTTGATGTAGCGAATAACCATAGAAACTTCGCCACGTTGCAGATAAATATTTATACGGAATCTACCGAGGTCTACATAAGAAACACCCAGATTTAATTCCAGGTTTTTTTCAAAATCTTTAATCTGAATAGGCGTCAGCAGATCATAAGCAAGTTTTTTGGTCATACCCGGTGTCAGCATGCTTTTTCCAACAGGTCGCATCGTGCCTTCGATACGAACACTGACAGGTGCTCCTGTTGTGAAGTACATATCAGAAGCTTGCTGCTCAGACATTAATTTTAAGTAAGGTTGCAAATTCATCCGCTTATCCCGATAACCATACGCTCTACTGTTTCTCTAATATAAGTAAAGAACTTATTACATGAAGCCTGATTTATCGTCTTGGTCTTCCATTGCTATATTATCAAGACCATCCATTAGATCAGAGTTCTGCGAGTCTTTACTTTCCAGTTTAAATCTCAGACGTAGGTCATTAACAGAATCTGCATTTCTTAGTGCATCCTCATATTTAATCTGACCACTTTCGTATAGATCAAATAATGCCTGATCAAATGTTTGCATGCCGAGTTCAGTCGATCTGGTAATAAGGTCTTTCATCTCCTGAACCTCGCCTTTAAATATCAGGTCTGCCATCAATGGTGAATTAATCATGATCTCTACCGCTGCAACACGACCAGTACCGGATACCGTCGGAATCAGACGTTGCGAAATCAAACTCTTTAGATTTAATGACAGATCCATCAGTAGCTGCTGACGGCGCTCTTCAGGGAAAAAGTTGATGATACGATCCAATGCCTGATTAGTATTATTCGCATGTAAAGTCGATAAACACAGATGGCCCGTTTCAGCAAAAGCGATGGCATGTTCCATCGTTTCTCGTGCACGTATCTCACCGATCAGAATCACGTCAGGTGCCTGACGCAGAGTGTTTTTCAATGCCACCTCAAAACTATCTGTATCAACACCCACCTCACGTTGCATCACGATACAGTTACCGTGGTTATGAACAAACTCGATCGGATCTTCGATAGTGATGATATGGCCATAACTATTTTGGTTACGATAGCCGATCATCGCTGCCAGTGATGTAGATTTACCTGAGCCTGTAGCGCCGACGAAAATAACCAGACCACGCTTCGTCATCGCTATCTCTTGTAAGATCGGTGGTAGATTTAACTCTTCAAACTGTGGGATATCTGAGCGGATAACACGTAAGACGACACCGACTGAGCCACGCTGAGTAAAGGCGTTAACACGAAATCTCGAAAGCCCTGGAAGGCTGATGGCAAAGTTACACTCTTGCGTTTCTTCGAATTCAGCACGCTGCTTATCGTTCATGATCGAACTGACCAGCACCTGGGTATGCTGTGGATTTAACGACTGGTTGGACAGTGGTTTCATTTCACCGTCTACTTTAATTGAAGGCATCGCACCTGCTGTGATAAATAAATCCGAACCATCTTTTTCAACCATGGTACGTAACAGGTCATGCATATATTTTATGGCTTTATCGCGATCCACTTAGATCACCTCATTGCTTAAATTGTTAATACGGTAACATCTAACATCTTGAATATTCATCATCTTTTTATTTAAAAGAGATCTCTGTTTGCTGCTTTTTTACGTGCTTCATCTTTACTGATCAAACCGCGAGCCAACAGCTCCTGTAAATTTTGATCCAGCGTTTGCATCCCCAATGACTGCCCTGTCTGAATAGCAGAAAACATCTGGGCAATCTTGTTTTCACGGATAAGATTTTTAATAGCTGATGTACCTATCATGATCTCATGGGCTGCAATACGACCACCACCGATCTTCTTCATCAATGTCTGCGAGATAACAGAACGTAATGATTCTGACAGCATCGATCGAACCATATCTTTTTCTGCCGCCGGAAACACATCGACGATACGGTCAACAGTCTTGGCTGCAGAACTGGTATGCAGAGTACCAAACACGAGATGACCTGTTTCTGCCGCAGATAACGCAAGACGAATCGTTTCGAGGTCACGCATCTCCCCCACGAGTATCACATCCGGATCTTCACGTAATGCAGATCGTAACGCTTCACTGAAACCCAGAGTATCGCGATGCACCTCACGCTGATTGATTAACGACTTTTTACTCTCATGCACAAACTCGATAGGGTCTTCGATGGTCAGGATATGGCCATAATGATTTTCATTAACATAATTCACCATAGCCGCCAGCGTGGTGGACTTACCTGAACCCGTTGGTCCAGTTACCAGAACAATACCGCGCGGTGTATTTGATATTTCCTCAAAAATCTTCGGCGCACCTAATTCTTCCAGTGTTAGTATTTTTGATGGAATAGTACGAAAAACAGCACCTGCACCGCGGTTATGATTAAAGGCATTCACACGAAAACGAGCTAAACCAGGAATCTCAAACGAAAAGTCTGTCTCCAGAAACTCTTCGAATGTTTTACGCTGTTTGTCATTCATGATGTCATACACCATGCCATGGACATGCTCGTGATCCATAGGATCAACGTTGATACGGCGCACGTCACCATCCACACGGATCATCGGCGGCAAGCCAGCTGATAAATGTAAATCTGATGCCCCATTTTTTACGCTAAATGCAAGTAACTGAGCGATATCCATCAATTTCCCCTGATATTCCTAAAACTATTCTTTTTTTAACTTCTCTATTTATAGCTAAAAAATCCACTTTCTTCCTGTATTCGACCAGTATTTCATCAATATTTTTGTTTTCAAGAAACTTATGCGAACGAACTAAGGCTGGAATCAGTAATGAGTATGTTAAAATTTATACAATTTTGTAACTAACTAAAGTGTGGACCATAGATGCCTAAGATTGGATTTATTGGCGGCGGTAACATGGCTGGCAGCCTTATTGGCGGACTGATTAATTCTGGCCATCTCGCCACCGACATCATTGTTAACGAACCTGATGATGCAAGATGCAAGGCGCTGACAGAAGAATTCAGCGTTAGCACCGGACCAGACATTAACATCCTGGATGATTGTGAAACTATTGTTTTAGCCGTTAAACCACAGATATTAAGAACGGTATGCCTACAGCTCGCTAAAAGACCCACTGATAACCGGTTATTTATCTCTATTGCCGCCGGGGTTAAAAGCACGGACATCCAACGCTGGCTGAGCCAGAGTAATTCATCTCAACAACAGGCTATCGTCAGATGTATGCCGAATACACCTGCATTATTACAATGCGGCGCATCCGGTTTATTCGCTAACGAATCAGTCACCGGCATTCAAAAACAACAGGCAGAAAACGTGCTTAACGCCGTCGGTCTTGTTATCTGGGTAGAGAGCGAAGATTTACTCAATGCAGTTACCGCCGTTTCAGGTAGTGGTCCGGCGTATTTCTTCCTATTGATGGAAGCGATGCAAAAAGCGGGGGAAAAACTCGGGCTAACGACCGAGATAGCACAACAGCTGGTTTTACAAACAGCACTAGGTGCAGCACGGATGGCCACAGAAAGTGACATACCTCCAGCCGATTTAAGAAAAAATGTAACATCTAAAGGCGGTACGACCGAGCAAGCCATCCTGAGCTTTCAGTCGGTAAATTTTCAGGAAATCGTTTTCCAGGCTCTGAAGGCCGCCAATGACAGATCTATCTCGCTCGCAGATGAGCTTGGTTCGGAATAGAAAAAACTCTTATACTTTATTAACAGGCTAAAAAAATGAGTCAAGACAATCCTTTCATCTTTCTAATTGATACGCTTTTTAGTATCTACATTGCTATCATGCTGCTGCGATTTATTCTGCAACAGGTCGGCGCCGACTTTTACAACCCGATATCACAGTTTATCGTTAAAGCAACCCAGCCTTTAGTCGTCGTTGCCAGACGATTTATCCCGAGCATAAAAAAAATAGACACTGCAACTCTGGTACTGGCTCTAACCTTAATTGCACTCAAACTGATACTTTTACTCAGCATAGCAGGATACCCGATCAATGGACTGCAGCTCTTAGTCAGAGGTTTGCATGACCTGGTTTCTCTTACTTTTGATATTTTTATCGTGGCACTTTTTATACAGGCAATCTTAAGCTGGGTAAATCCAGACCCCTATAACTCTATCAGCAACTTATTGAGAAGTTTGACAGCACCGGTACTTCGCCCTATCCAGAAATACATTCCTGCTATCGGTGGCATCGATTTGTCTACGCTGATCGCATTGATAGGATTGATGTTTTTAAAACGCCTGGTGCTACAGTTTTTTTAATTTCTGTAAAACGTCTATTTTACCAATGAGTTTAAATCGAAGATCGGTAACAGGATACCCAACACGATCATCAACACCATTAAACCCATGGCTAAGATGATTACTGGCTCTAAGATACCGACGATATAAGCAATTAAGGTTACCTGTTCACGTTCGAGCTGCATCGACGCACGCTCTAACATCTCCTCCAACTTACCACTATTCTCACCGCTGGCAATCAATTGTAATGTCATCGGGGGGAATAACTTACTGTGCTCAAGTGCTTTTTTTATACCCGTACCTTCACGTACGCGATCCGTAGCCTGCAGAATGGCTTCCCTCATCGGTAAATTTGCGACCACCTTTGCTGAGATACTCATCGCTTCAAGAACGGTTACCCCACTACCACTGAGGATACTAAACGTACGGGTGAACAGCGCTGCGTTTAAACCTCGCACCAAACGTTGAATGATGGGCAGGCGAAACAAGAACATATGATATTTCATCACGAATGCCGGTCGTGTCAGTGCCATCTGGAAACCAACAAATGCGGCGATAATTAGTACCAGCATAAACATGCCATAATCGACCACAAAATCGCTCATTGCGATCAGCGTCAGCGTCAATCCTGGCAACTCCTGACCCGTATCTTCAAAAACAGAGACCACCTGCGGGACGATACTGGTCATCATAAAAACCACAATCGC
>WTCC01000204.1 GCA_013138755.1 Gammaproteobacteria bacterium | reverse complement strand
CGCCCTTCTCCAGTGGCAACTTTATCAATTTCATCGCTCATTTGATAAAACGGAAAACGTGGATCAGAATTTAACGCCACACCGGGCAAGACACGGTTTTCTTTACTGTTACTGTAGGTAATAACTGTAAATTTATCATCTACTGCCTGATTACCGGTGAGCTGTAATTTATCTCCCAGGAGATTATTAATAAATGATGATTTACCTGCGGAAAATGTACCCAGCACAGAAACCAGAGGCCACCACGGAATACTTGTTGCATAGGATTCTGCAGTATCGAGCAAACCCATTTTATAAGCAACGGTATCGAGTTTTTTAAATCGTGAAACCACGTCAAGCAATAGCGGGTTTTCATTATTTAAATGCGTTTCCAGCTTGCTTAATCGTTCTCGAATGGATTTATCCGGGCGATTTAACATCTCAGACTATTGACCTTTAATTGTTGGTTCTTTAAGTGAAAGCGGGCTTGCACCTGGCATATCCACTTTTGTTTTTAAAACATTCTGTGTGCCGTTTTTCTGAGCCGGATTTTTCTGAGTCATCTTCTTCTTATCAGCTGCCTGCTTAACCGGCTTTGCTTTAGACACAGCTTGAGGCGTAGTTTTAGCCTTGCTCCAAGGCGTGATTTGAGGTCGCGCATATGGATTTGAATAGCCATACTGAGGTACCGGTACCGGATTATAGGACGGCCAGACAGGTTGTGGCTGTATTGGTGGTGGAACATTTGTATCGGAGGTAAAGGGCATTACGTCATTCATCATACCAAATGGCCCACTGGAAACGGTACGATTCATACCATGCATATCACGTTGCATGCCGTATACAGAACGATTCATACTGCCTATATTATGCGTCATGCTCTGAATGTTTTTGCTCATTGGCGTTAAACTATTCATTTGCCCCGACATTGAGCTGATCTCGGTTGTCATGCCACCTATATCAACTGACATTCCAGAAATATTGCCGGTCATATTATCTATGCTGCCTGTCATCTTGGTTAAATCATTAGACATCCTGGGCATTACATCAGACACAATTACCGCCATATGCGTTACTGATTGTGACAATACTGCAATATCATGGGTTAATCGATAAATCAGGAAGAAACCATAACCGGCTAATAATACAAAAGCAAACAATGATGGATAAACCACCATCTCCCAGCGTTTAGCACTGCTGTCGAAAGTATTGGCCAGGCGTTCGAGTGGATCAGTTGGCTTATCGCTGACATAAGCCTCATCCAGTATTTTTTTCTGTGCGCGTTGTTTCGCTTCGTGTGCGCGTGCTTTTAAATCTTCAACGCTTTTTCTGGATTTAATTGAATTATTAGCCGTTTCTTTATCTATTTCACTTATCTTTTGTGCTGCATGCTTCATGTCAGACTCTTTCGAGGCTGCCGCTTTCGCAGTTGCAGCGGTTGCAGCGCTTGCTGCCTTAGCAGAAGCTGTAACCCTGGTGGCTGCTGTGTCTTTAGTAGCTGTGGACTTAGCTACCGTTGCGGCCTCTTTTTTAGCCGCTGCTTTTTTAGTGCTGACAGCACTCGCCTTTTTGGCTGTATCTTTTGGCGCAGCAGCCTCCTTTGCTAACGGCTTATCTGTATCTTTTTTATCTGTCATTAGAAGTCGCCTTCGGCGCCCCGATTCATTATGTCTAAAATAATTGTTTTAACGCCTATGGCTTCTTCCTTTAATGCTGCAGGCAGTGGTGTCCCGCCGTAAATCATGGCATCCATATTCAATGAATATAACCAGAGTTTGCCCTGTTTATCTTCAACCAGACTAACACGGCAGGGTAAATAAGCGGAGTATGCGTCACTATAATCAAGCATCAGTGCTGCTGTCATTGCATTACAAAACATATAAATTTTAAAGAAGCGCGATTTTTTACCTGACATTGCTTCCACCTCTGCAGACAAAGGAAGCTCACCAACATTTTTAATATTGTGCTCATTGGCCACAAACTTCATGGTTTCTTCAACATCCTCAGCGCTTAAATCTTCATTTACCGGAACTTTCCAGACTGTCGCTTCAGCGGCATTACCCGTTTCGAGAACTTTAGTCATCATCTCACTGTAAACATCTATCGCTCTCTCATCAAATGAGTCAAACGACTGCATCATTGGCCCCATTTTAACCGTGCCATAAATAACAAGAACAATGGCGGCAAAACCAACCAGGGCAAATAAATTACGTAATGCATAAAACATATAACAGAACCTCTAAAATTTAAGATGCGGCCGAATCAATCAGCTTTTGTAATTCACCTGCCTTAGATTTATCCAGGTGACGCAATAAACCCATCAAACTTTGCGCGCGATTAGCCTGACCTTTACGAACAAGTATAGCGGCTGCCTCAAAATAAGCTGACGCGGCCTGCTCATTTTTGCCCTGATTAAAATAAACATTGCCAAGTTCGCCATAAGCATCTTCATTATCGTCTGTACTATCAATCACTTTCTGATAGTTTTGCTCAGATAGATCGTATTTACGCTGATAAAAAGACTTTCTTGCTGCAATCCAGTTTTCTCTTATGTCGTCGCTCTGTTGAACGTCGCCCTGCCTGTCATCATCCTGTCGCGAATCCTGTTTTAAGCCATCGTCTACCAACCTGCCTTCCCTGTCTACATTATCAAGCTGCTTTTCGATTTGCGCTGAAACGAAGGTATCCTTGATTTCGCCCTCAGAAGTATTTGATTTCACTGCTGCTTGATCATGGCTATAACGACTACCTGGCTGCTGCGGCTCAACGCCTCTATAATCGCTGCTATAAGCATTCCTGTTTTCGCTTTTATTTTCGTTTCTGTATTTATCTACAGCTACGGTAAAGTTATTCTTTTCAACGGCCAGAGCTTCAGCTGGTTGGACCTGTCTGCTGCTATCAATAGACGCTGCCACTACAGGTACTTCATTTTTAGAAGACGGCTCATGCG
Source organism: Gammaproteobacteria bacterium (assembly GCA_013138755.1). Lineage (GTDB taxonomy): Bacteria > Pseudomonadota > Gammaproteobacteria > SZUA-229 > SZUA-229. The sequence continues at coordinate 1,556 of WTCC01000204.1, read as the reverse complement.
CTGCAGATGGGTTGATTTCAGTTGATCCTTGCTGACTCAATTGTTCCTGTTTGGCTTTAACTGCGGCGACAAACTCATCGATCTCATCAAATTCACTGGACAAATAGGCCAGTGCTTTTCCAGCCGGCGTATCATCACCCGCAAGGTTGCCCCAGAACATGTAACCGTAAATAACAGCCACAATTAACAAAATAAGAACAGTATGACTTAACAACCACCGAATAATTTTCATATAAACCTCTTAAGCTGCAACTGAATATCTTTTAATGAAGGCTCAATCTAACATGGTAGCCAGTTTTTTCATCTCCTTTGAGGCTTTACCCATAGGGTCAAGTTCAAATACACCCAGCCCTTCACTAAATGAACGACGATAGGCTGTACGTTGATGCAAACGAATACCGAGGGGTTTTATTCCCTGCATCATTTGCAGCGCCTGTTCTGCCTCATCTGTTTCACGAACACCAATATGGGTATCAGCTCGATTGAGAAACCCTAAAACTTCCGTTTTTTTCTTCTTATTAATATTGTTATTAACAATTTTTAAAAAACGTTGTGTCGACCAGATATCTGCCTGACTCGGTTGAACAGGGATAAGTATTCGATCAGCCAGTGAAATCGCTTTTTCCATTGCAAACATGTTAGTCGCACTCATATCAACAATGATGGGCTGCTTACATTTTTTATCTTTAGCCATGGCTTCAAGTTCAGCCAGGTCAGTAGAAACATCAAAAGTCGGCTCGTATCCGTCTTCTACCCGTACTTCATTAACATCCAGCAGAGTACACTGGGGATCAAGATCGAATGCTTTCACACCGATTTTATCATGCGCCAACCAAACCGCCAGATTAAATGCAACAGTACTTTTACCCGTACCACCCTTTAGATTTCCAACAACTGTTAACATAAACAATTACCCGATAACGTTTATTATGAGACTTTAAATCTTTTTTATTATCAATGCGTTACGACTTTTTCCAAATAGCAAATCAATTTATTGCTTATCTATTTGTGTGCCGATTTCAACTTGCTGCGCAGTTTGTACCGAGGTATCGAATAAAACATAATCTTTGGGCACTATAAACAACTCTTTACTTACTTCACCTACTTTTATACTTCGCAATTCATCAACAACATCATTTTGATATTCCTGTTTGACAACAATATCCAGCTCATTATCATACCACTGGGTGCCCTGTTTTTGCTCACCTGAAGCACTGAATGCAACCATAGTCAGCTTCCTGACTTTACGGTTGTTCATTTGCTGATCATCTTTTATAACAACGCTTAATCCTGTGCCATCAGAGTTTTCCTGCCTCAGGATATTTTTATATTTAGTATCTATCCACTGAAAAATATGAAAGTCATGACCGTCGTTGTTTAGTGTAATCAACCATTTTTCTGCATCTCTGCCATTCATTTTTGTTTTTTTGAGAAAAACACATTCGGCATCAACAAACTGCTTGCAGGGATCGTTCGTTTTCTTCACTTTACTGCCCGCTATAACTTTCTCACTCTCTGGCATTTCCCTTTCCAGATAAAATTTATTCTCATTATCC
>WTCC01000304.1 GCA_013138755.1 Gammaproteobacteria bacterium | reverse complement strand
AGGTGACCGAGCCGTGGACCAGGCCACCACCTAGTACACGATCAAGTTCGCTGATGTTGGTGGGCGTACGCATCTCCGCATGCATCTGAATATCTTTTAATGCCTGGATCTGTGCGTTGCCTTTTTTTCCGGCAAACCCCTGACGGTTGTTGGTAGTGATGGCAGTAATCGCTTCGCTCATGGTATTCCATTCGCCACAATCACCACATTGACCTGCCCATTTCGTATGGACGGCACCACATGCTGTACAACTGTATTGTAACTTTGCTTTAGCCATCTTGCGTGTCCGGGTTATCGTCATCCAGATCGTTTTTATCTTGCGTGAATTTTGCGTCGGTTACTTTTGCTGTCTGTACAGCATTATTTGTTGTGCGCGTAATCTCGATCGTGTATTCATCTATCATCAAGCTGGTGCCATTTTTCGGAATCATCTCCATGTGTTCGAGGATGAGACCGTTGAGTGTTTTCGGCCCGCCGGCAGGTAGTGTCCAGTTTAGTGTGCGGTTAATCTCGCGGATATGAGTGCTGCCATCGATCAGATATTTATTCGTTTCTATCTTGTGTATACCAATACTGCGTGTCGGTGAATCGGTAGTGAACTGACCAACGATTTCTTCGAGGATATCTTCCAGTGTGACCAACCCTTGTATGCTGCCGTATTCATCGACGACCAGTCCTGAGCGTCGGCGGTTATCCTGGAACTTTAGCAACTGCCGAGTGAGTGAAGTGCCAGCGGGAATAAAATACGCCGGCTTGATTAAACCTTTAAGCGTTTTCATGTTTAATTCGTCGCGTGAAAACAGATTGAGTACCTTGCGCAGATGTAAAACACCTGCTGTATTGTCTATGCTGTCATGGAATACTGGGACACGGGTGCGTTGACTGTGTGTGATCTGATGAACGATGTCGTTCCAGTCATCGTTCAAGTCGATACCCGTCACTTCGTTTCTCGGTATCATTATGTCTTCTACGCTGACCTGTTCCAGATCCAGGATGCCGAGCAACATATCAGAATGCGCCTGTGGCATGAAATGTTCTGCTTCGATAACAACGGCACGTAATTCGTCTGCGCTCAGTTCGTGTTTTGTTTCTTTGTCAGGGTGGATGCCGACGAAACGCAATAAGGTATTGGAAAAAATATTGACCAGCCAGACGAAGGGGTACAGTGGTGTTGCGATGACCGTGTAGACAAACGCCGCGGGGAAAGCGAGTTTTTCGGGTTTATATGCAGCCAGTGTTTTTGGTGTAACTTCAGCGAATACTAAAATTACAAAAGCTAGAACCAGCGGTGCGATAGCGATGCCTATTTCACCGTAAAGCCGCAGTGCAATAACGGTTGCAATAGTGGCCGCAAATATATTAACGATATTGTTGCCGAGTAAAATTAGCCCCAGTAGACGGTCGGGTCGGCTTAATAACTTAAGTGCTAGTTTTGCACCTTTATGTCCTTTGTCGGCAAGACTTTTTACACGATAACGGTTCAGTGTCATCAGCGCTGTTTCTGAGCCTGAGAAAAAACCAGACAGTAAGATCAGTATTGCCAGAGTGGTAAAAAGTGACGCTGTTGATAGTTCGTTCAAGTAGAGAGTTCTCTTCGGGCTGACTTTAAAGTGTCATTATGTGTGCACAGGTTTTGGAGTCAAGCGATATTCGTTTATTTGTATCGGTAGAATGCGATCTGCATGCCTAAGCGGTATGTCTAGGTTGTGTATCTAGGCAAGTAAAATCTCCAGCACAAACTTGCTACCAAAATAGGCCAGCATCAGGCTGGCGAATCCGCTTAATGTCCAGCGGATGGCAGTACGACCTCGCCACCCCAGTTTCCAGTGGCCGATTAATAAAGTTAAGAATACGAACCAGGCGAAGATGGATAAAATGGTTTTGTGAACTAAATGTTGTGCGAACATGTTGTCCAGGAAAAGTAATCCGCTGCCAAGTGAAACCGTCAATGAGATAAAGCCAACGATGATGACCTCGAACAATAAAATTTCCATGTGCTTTATAGGTGGCATCAGTTTAATGATCCCACCAGGCTTATGATTGTGCAGCAGCTTATTCTGAACAGATAATAAAATCGCCTGTAAAGCCGCCAGTGCTAAAAGACTGTATGCGATGATGGACGTTAATATGTGGAAGATGAGAGCGCTGGAGCTATTGCTATCGAGTATATGCTGAGTTTCATTATTAAAGTCGAACATCATCGAGACAGTTGCAACCGGCAGCAGGATGATGGCGAGAATTTCTACCGGATAGCGCCAGACTGCAATCAGCGTGAGCAGGGTAATGAATGCACTGACCAGGGATATGGCGTTATAAAAACCAAGATTGATGCCGACGGGGCTTACCATGCTGTTGTAGAGAGCTAAGCTGTGTAGCGTGAGACCGGCTAAACCAATAGTTACAATCGCTTTTTTAGATAAGAAGCCAGAGTTGGTATCGATATCAGTATCGGTCTGCTTATTGGTCCTTTTTCGATAAGAAAATAATAAAGCGGCGCAGGCAAAATAGAGGATAAGGGCACTGAAAGTGAAGATGTAATTACTCATGCTGATCTATTCTGATGTCCTGATTTATGTCTGCGTTATCGTTGTGTGAGTTATGTTAGCACTAGAATAGCTAATAACAAAAAAATCAGGTGGATTTAAAGAGAGTTGATCCATAAAAAGTAACATTGCTATAACCGGAAGGTCACCTTAAAGCATACGATGCTTTACCGACTATTGTGCCACAGCGTATAATTCACACTTTCTCATTATAATAATTATTCAGGTTTCACCATGTTTGATGGATTAAGTGATCGTCTTGCCAGTACCGCGCAAAAATTACGTGGTGAAGGCCGATTAACAGAAGACAATATTCAGGATGCCTTGCGCGACGTCCGTATGGCGCTACTCGAAGCAGATGTAGCGCTCTCTATCGTTCGTGAATTTATCGATGACGTAAAACAGCGCGCTCTCGGCGAAGAGGTATTAACCAGCCTGAAACCGGGTCATGCCTTTATTAATATCGTTCAGGAAGAGCTGATCAAAGTGATGGGCGTCGAGAATGAGCGACTTGATCTAAGTGCGCAGCCACCTGCTGTGGTTTTGATGGCAGGTCTGCAAGGTGCAGGTAAGACCACTACAGTTGCCAAACTGGCGAAGCTTCTTAAAGAAAAAGAAAATAAAAAATCCTTGTTGGTTAGTTGTGACATCTATCGGCCAGCGGCAATCGAACAGTTGAAAACCTTGGCGGCACAGGTGGGAGCCGAGTTTTTCCCCAGTACTGTCGATCAAAAACCGACGGATATAGCTAAAGCTGCTCTTGAACACGCGCGTAAACATTATTTTGATGTAGTGCTGGTTGATACCGCGGGTCGCCTACATATTGACTCAGCCATGATGGATGAGATTAAAGCGATTCATGCAGCGGTAAATCCAGTAGAAACCTTGTTTGTGGTTGACAGTATGACCGGTCAGGATGCTGCAAATACGGCGCAGGCCTTTAATGAAGCGCTGCCATTAACCGGTGCGATTCTGACAAAGACAGATGGTGATGCGCGTGGTGGTGCGGCTTTATCTATTCGTAAGATTACCGGTAAGCCGATTAAATTCATGGGTTCGGGTGAAAAAATAGACGCCCTCGAAGCCTTTCATCCGGAACGTGTGGTATCGCGCATCCTGGGTATGGGCGATGTGCTTTCACTGGTGGAAGAAGTTCAGCAGAAAGTTGATCACAAAAAAGCTGAAAAGCTGGCGAAAAAGATTCAGAAGGGCAAGAGTTTTAATTTCAATGACCTGAAGGAGCAATTCGAGCAGATGCAGAACATGGGCGGTATGGCAGGCATGTTGGATAAGCTTCCCGGTATGCCTGGTATGGCGGATAAGCTAAAAGATAAGGTCAACGACAAAGAAATGGGCCGTATGGTTGGTATTATCAATTCAATGACGCCCAAAGAAAGAGCTTTCCCGGACATTATTAAAGGTTCACGTAAACGCCGAATTGCTGCTGGTTGCGGCTTACAGGTTCAGGATGTCAACCGACTCATGAAGCAACAACTACAGATGAAAAAAATGATGAAAAAAATGTCCAAAGGTGGCATGGCAAAGATGATGCGCGCCATGAAAGGCGGCGGCGGACCTCCGGGAATGGGCGGTCCGGGTGGTATGGGTTTGTAAGACTGGCTTAAAAACCCTGAATTTATCCGTTAAACGACTTCCATCTAGCATTATATTGACGTAAAATGCGCGGTTTCCTGTGGCCCAATATTATATTGCTTGGGTCTTTTTTAGTTATAGAATTTGAGAGTGACTGATGGTAACAATACGTTTATCAAGAGGCGGTGCAAAGAAAAA
>WTCC01000097.1 GCA_013138755.1 Gammaproteobacteria bacterium | reverse complement strand
ACTCCACCATGTCGTAACCCAAAGCCAGGACGACATCGGCAGACTCTAAGGCGCAGGCAACCACGTCACGCGACTGTAGGCCGATAGTGTACAGGCAATAGTCAGCATCCATATCGACACAGCCTTTTGCCATGAAGGTATTGATAACGCCGATGCCGGTTTTCTCACAGAATAGTCTTAGTTGTTTGCTGGCACGACGACGGATGCAGCCATTACCTGCAAGGATAATTGGGTTTTTTGCATTCTTTAAAACCTCAAAAGCCTGATCGATTATTTTATCGTCGGTTACTGCACGTCTGAAGCGTTGTGGTTTTAGTGGTGTGGTGGTCGTTTCTAACTTGGCGATATCTTCTGGTAGCTCGATGTGTACAGCGCCGGGTTTTTCCGTGCGTGCCACCCGTACCGCTTTGCGGATAATCTCTGGGATATTATCTTGATGTAATACGGTGGTTGCCCATTTGGTTACTGGCTCGAACATCTTCACCACATCCATAATCTGGTGTGACTCTTTGTGCAGGCGTTGTGATGAGCCTTGCCCGGTAAGTGCTAATAACGGTGCGCGGTCCATGTTTGAATCGGCGACACCGGTGATGAGATTTGTTGCACCAGGCCCCAGAGTGCCAAGACAGCCGGCAGCGTTACCAGTAAGGCGTCCGTAAATTTCGGCCATAAAAGCGGCACCTTGTTCATGTCGTGTAAGGATGAATTTTATTTTCTTCGATTTCTCCAGTGACATCATGAAATCTGCATTCTCTTCGCCGGGTACACCGAAGATATACTCGGTGCCTTCTTCTTCTAAGCACTGTACAAACAGATCGGAGGCTTTCATGTGATTCCTTACTCTTTATTGTTGTTTATTGATTATTAAGTAGAGATGGCTTTATATAATAAGTTCATATATCCCTTGCACAGAACTATAAACTCCTTAGTGCTATTGTCCAAATATTTATTGTATTACGGTTAATCAGCGATACGGCTGTGTGGTAAGATTACGATGGAAATATATCCATGTCGCGGTTTTGAGGTCACACGATGAAAATAACGAAAATGCACACAAAATTGCTTACCATCACCGGTATTATATTTGCTCTGGCACTGTTTCGTCTGCTGCCGCACTGGCCGAATGTTTCCCCTGTAGCTGCCATGGCTCTGTTTGGAGGGGCTTTTTTTGTCGATAAACGCATGGCTTTAATCGTGCCTTTTGTTGCGCTTTTTGTTAGTGACTTATTCTTAGGTCTGCACGATACAATGATTTTTGTCTACGCGGGGTTTGCGCTGACAGTGGCAATTGGGTTTCTGTTGCAAAACAGGGTTACAGTAACCAATACTGCTTTTGCAGCGGTGACGTCTTCGGTTCTATTTTTTCTGCTGACTAACTTTGGTGTCTGGATGACGTCAACTTTATATGTGAAATCAGCTGAAGGTTTAATGCAGGCTTATGCGGCAGGCATACCATTTTTTCAGAACTCATTACTGGGCAACCTGATCTACACTGCTGTGATCTTTATTGGTTATATTTTCTTACAGAAGAATCTGCCTGCACTGAAAGAGTCGACGCACTAGATGTGACTGGGCGGTTAAGTCCTGTTTTTTTCTTAAGGTTTTAGTCCAATACCTTTGGACAGAAGCCGTAGTGCAAAATAATAAAGCACTATTATAAATCCCATTATGATGATAAACGCGGTCGTAATATCGATGTCGCTTACGCCGAGCAACCCATAATGAAAGGCGTTAACCATATATAAAATAGGGTTCACTAAAGAGATGTCCTGCCATATTTCTGGCAACATTTTTATCGAATAAAAAACGCCGCCAAGATAGATCAGAGGCGTTAATACAAACGTTGGAATTATCGTGATGTCATCAAAGCTTCTGGCATATGCGGCATTGATGAACCCTGCCAGTGCGAACAGAATAGAAGTTAAGATGAATATACTGAAAGTAACCATGTAGTTATGGATGTGTACGTCAGAGAAAAACAGAGAGACTAATGTTGCGATAATACCGACTATTGTTCCTCGTGCGACCCCGCCTGAAACGAAACCGATCAGTATAATGCTGTTTGGTAGAGGTGAGACCAGCATCTCTTCGACACTGTGATGAAATTTTGCGCTAAAAAATGAAGACACGACATTGGCGTAAGAATTGGTGATGACTGCCATGAGGATCAAACCTGGCACGATGTAATCCATGTACTTGTAGCCATCTATATCATCTATCTGTGAGCCGATGATTTCACCAAAGATGATGAAATATAGTCCTATAGTAATTGCTGGCGGTAGCAGCGTTTGAATCCATATGCGGACAAAGCGTAGATATTCTTTAGTGGCGATCGTTCTTAGCGCGACCATCTGTTGTGAGAAGTTCATGATGTAGGCTCACTGTTGTCGGGGTTACCATTCTTATTATTTACCATCGAGATAAATAATTGTTCGAGGCGATTGGTCTTGTTCTTCATGCTGATCACGTCGATGCCGCAGCATTTAAGTGTATTGAATAGCTCACTGATACTCTGTTGTTTTTTGATGTCGGCCTCAAGAGTGGTGCTGTCAATTTTTCTGACTGTGTAATCACCACAAGCTGGCAGTGATTCCATATCGTTGGCTAAATATAAGACAAACGTTTCGATGTCTAAGCGATGGAGTAATGTACGCATCTGCGTCTGTTCGATTGTGACACCGTTATCGATGATGGCGATGTTATTGCACAGGTTTTCTGCTTCTTCAAGATAATGCGTGGTGAGGATGATAGTCGTGCCTTCAGCATTTACTTTTTTTAAATAATTCCACATCGAATGGCGGATCTCAATATCGACACCTGCAGTTGGTTCATCAAGTATGAGTAACTTGGGGCGGTGCATCAGAGCGCGAGCAATCATCAAGCGACGTTTCATACCGCCAGATAACTCTTTAGCCATGTCGAAGCGCTTGTCCCACAGTTCGAGCTGCTTTAGATGGACTTCCGCACGCTTTATTGCTTCTTTCCGATTTATCCCGTAGTAACCTGCCTGGTTGATCAGAATTTCACCAACAGGCTCGAAAATATTGAAGTTGAACTCTTGTGGTACTAACCCTATGTGCATGCGTACTGCGCTGTGGTTTGCGTCTAAATTATGGCCAAAAACTTCGACTTGCCCTGAAGTTTTGTTCACCAGCGAAGATATAATACCGATGACGGTTGATTTGCCAGCGCCGTTAGGGCCTAACAATGCAAAAAAGTCGCCTTCTTTTACTGACAATTCGACGCCTTTAAGTGCTTTTACACCGTTTTTATAGGTTTTTTGAAGATTTTTTATGACTAATGCGTTCAATTTATTATTTATCTTGTTGAATCTTTATGTGTGGAATATTATAGTGTAATACCTTAGTAATACGACTGACTTGAAATCATTTCATGCCTTGGTATTTGGCATGATACAGGAATGTAATGTGTAGGCTATTTTCTTGATTTCAATGGTGATGTGAGGATGTAATGGGCAAAAAGGGTGAAGGCAATCGGCAGCGTATAATCACAGCGGCGGAAGATCTGTTTTATAAGGGCGGTTATAACCAGACTTCATTTCAAGATATATCAGATGCGACCAATATCCCTCGTGGTAACTTTTATTACTACTTTAAAACCAAAGAAGATATTTTAAATGCGGTTATCGATGCTCGTGTATCGACACTGAGCACTTTGTTAAATAAATTCG
>WTCC01000239.1 GCA_013138755.1 Gammaproteobacteria bacterium | reverse complement strand
AATGAAAGCTTCATGCATAACGTACCAGAAGGTTCAGAGTCACACTTTAAAGTCGTCATCGTGTGCGACGACTTTAAAGGAAAAATGTTAATTGCACGTCATCGACTAGTTAACAAAGTGCTGGAAGATGAATTGCAAAAAGACCGTTCGGACGGCGGCATACACGCACTCGCATTACATACTATGACCATGGAAGAATGGTTTGAAAAGGGTAATGCACCAGATTCACCAGAATGCTTAGGCAGCGGCAAGTAAGGTTATAAAAAAACACACCCAACAAATATTTGAAACATAAACACAATAATAAACAGGTGCTTCTATCATGCTCGATATCCCACCAATAATATTAAACTTCATCTACGTCATCTTCGGCGGCTTATTAACACTGGTATTCATGAAGTTGAGCTGCTCCATGTTTAACCGCATGGTCAACTTTAACATCAGCGATGAACTAGGCAAAGGTAATGTTGCCGTAGGCCTGATGGTCATGGGTATATTCATTGGCTTAGGCATATCATTGGGACTGGTCATCGGCCTCGGACTCAGTTAGAGAACATCACGGCTCATCTAATAACCGCCACCGACATGCACCTCAGATCTATTTTTCTTTCTTTCTCGCTCATGACATTACTGAGCGCTCCACTAGCACATGCCAGCTTTCTTGATCACCCTGTAGATTCCGGAAAATGGACAGATGAATACGACCGTTATTTTAAAAAATACAGCAAACGCTACTTCGGTCCATTGTTCAACTGGCACTGGTTTAAAGCACAGGCTATTGCTGAATCAGCACTCAAAAGCGACGCAAAAAGTCATGTAGGTGCACGTGGTCTGATGCAGATAATGCCTGGGACTTTCAGCGATATAAGCAAACAAAACCCACACTTCAGTCAACTAGATATGCCAAAGTGGAATATTGCTGCCGGTATCTATTACGATCGCACTCTCTATAGAAAATTTAAGAAAACGGCAACTCAGGATAAACTGTACATGACCTTCGCTAGCTACAATGCTGGCTATGGTCGCATACTCAAAGCATCTAAACGTACCGAAAGCAAAGAAAAAAACTGGGAAGAGATTAAGCCTTATTTACCCAAAGAGACACGTGGTTATGTCAAACGGATTCGTAAATTAATGGGCGAGCACTAGTTAGTAAAAAACACCCTACTGACTGGCTTCTAATAGAGGGTTATATACCCAGACCGTCCGACCAACACCTGCATCACCCAGTAGCGCGACCTGACTCCATCTTCCTTTTTTATACAACTCCAATACCGCTTGTTCTTTTATTAACTTCGTTACGATTTTTTCTTTTGCAGAAGGGCCAGCCCTGGCATTAAGCTTTTTCGCTTTAACCAAACGTTTTTTCCCAAACAACAAACCATACTGATTAACGATGTCATTCATCCGACTAAGTATAGCCTTATCATTTCTCATCATCATCGATTGCAACAAAGCAATCGCATCTTCCTGCTCATTTCTAGCAGCAAGCAAATAGTAATCAATCGCCAGATCCAGATCTTTAGCGACTCTCCCCTCACCAAGACTGTATAACATTCCTATCGAAAAACTAGCATCCATATGACCCTGCTTTGAAGCTCGCTGCCACCATTCCAAAGCAAGAGTATCGTTGATTCTTAGACCGTAGCCATTTAAATACATCCAGCCGATATTATATTGCGCATCAGCATCACCATGTTCAGCCAAGGGACGAATGATGCAATAGGCTTCTGCAAAGTCACCCGCCCGCATTGCTTCAACAGCATCATCCAGACCTGCTGCCACTACATTATCTGAAATCGCAGCAGATACTAAAAGTGAAAGTACGATTAAATATTTATTAACCATTAAAAATTATTTACGTTTTGATTGATAGGATATTAATCTTAAAACCAATAAAACCAAAAAAAGACTATGCCAAAAGAGATCAAAAATATCGATAGCCTTACTTAGCTCACCGTTGAACAACATACGTAACTTTTCGACCAGATGAGGCTCCGGCGAGAAAGGCGCAAGAGCCATAAAAACCGCTACAACTGCAAGCGGTAACAACGGTATCTTGTCGATAAGCTTAAACATCTTATGCCTCATTAAAGTAATTTTCCAAGTATTCATCGAAGCTTACATTATCATCAGCTTCCATTTTTTTCTGTTGCGCTATCGATTCTTCTGCCAAGCTTTCAAAAAAATGCATCTTATCTTCAGACAATGACTGCTTTTTATAGTACTGATTGTGGCGCTGCGACATGCGTTTCGCATGATGAAAAAAACCTTCATCATTATCTTTCATATCGGCCAACATCCTTGCTGAAGGTGTCAGTTCAGGATCGAAAACACTGGCAATCTGTGACTTCACACTGGAAAAGTAATTCTCACAATGATTTGCTCTATCCAGCAAACCCGCCACATCTTTCATCTTATTACATAACTCCGTCGCCCAGTCCTGCAGACTTATCCTCTCTTCACCGCGGTGCAAATCCAGACCAGGCTGCCTTCCTTGATGCGCAACTAATAGCAGATTTTCATCGATAGCATTCACTTCACTCTTACTCAAGATAGGACTATCCTGCAACAAACAGAACAGCATGAACACCTCTAAAAAATGTAACTGCTCAGAGTTGATACCGTGCGGGTCAAATGCATTAACATCAAGCGAGCGTAATTCCACGTATTCAATGCCTCGCTTTTTTAGTGCTGTCGATGGCTTCTCACTACCCTGTAAAATTTGTTTCGGTCTTACCGAACTATAGTACTCATTTTCTATCTGCAGAATATTTGAATTAAGCTGCTGATATAGTCCATCTACCTTAACGCCAATTTCTTCATAACCCTCGTGATGTGTATTAATCGCACATTCCATACTAGCAACATATGCATCAAGCGAATCGTAACAAGCTTTTATGCCTGCCGTTTCTTCTTTATTATTCTGGTAACCGATATCACCCAACCTCAGAGAAGTAGCAAAAGGTTCATAGTAAGTGCCGCTATTAAACTCCTGCAACATGGTTTTCTGACCATTCAGAAATGATTTACAGATTGCGGGGGAAGCACCAAAAAAATATGGCACCACCCAGCCATATCGCAACAGGTTACGAATCAACCCCATATACTGGTCAGAGATAAAAGTCTGCTTATCGTCGGTATTATTTAATAACTGTTGGTACTGTTGCCAAAAATCATCAGAAAAAGAATAGTTAAAATGCACACCAGCTATGACCTGCATCGCCCGCCCATAACGCAGACCTAATCCACGCCGATACGCTGTTTTCATCTGTGCAGCGTTTGATGAACCATACTTCGCTAACGGGATACTTGTCTCCCCTGCAACCACACAAGGCATACTCGTCGCCCAGAGAATTTCATTATCCAGATTACGGTAAACAAAATTTTGTATATCATCGAGTGATTGAATAACTTCTGTAACCGAATCACAAGGGGGCGTAACGAGCTCGACTAAGGCTTCTGAAAAATCAGTGGTTATCTGTGGATTCGTCAATGCAGACCCAAGGACTGCAGGATGTGACGTTTGCGATATTCCCCCTTCAGGCAATACGCGCAGACTTTCTTTTTCAAGGCCTATTTTAGAACTGGCGAGTGCCTCTTCCAAACCTGGCGCATCGAATAACTTTAAATGTTGTTGAAATTTTTGATACAAGGTTAAGTCCACTATTAAATCAATGATTGTAGATACAGGAAATTATCTATGCCGAACTACAGTCTTCAGATAAGCATCTATTTAGCTGTCACTATTTTCTACTATTCTATAACGCGGTTTAGAAGTCTGTGCTACATTTTTTTCATCTGCTGCCACGATACGGTATTCGAAACGACAGCCCATCGCTTTCGCTGTTCTTTCCATCATTTTTAACGTAACGGCTCCACGGGTTTCATCTTTTTCAAGCACTGATACTCGTGCCGCACTCACCTGTAATTTTTCAGCTAACTGAAATCCTTTCAACCCTTGCTTGATTCGCATACTACGAATCCAGTTCAAATCATTCATTTTTCACCTTTTATTAATATATACATTAATAATTAATATATACATTAATTAAATATAAAACTCAAGAAAAAACCAAGCATTTGTGCTTGGCTTTTTCTTGTGCAGACGTTAAATAAGCTCAATCAAGAACATGTGATATCAAGCCATCAGCCAATTTAGGCTCAAACCAGGTCGACTTTGGCGGCATAACCTCACCCGCATCAGCCACAGCCATCAATGCTTCCATACTGGTCGGAAATAGAGAGAATGCAATTGCCATCTCACCGCTATCTACCCGCTTTTCCAACTCACCTAAGCCACGGATACCACCAACAAAGTCGATCCTCGTATCTGTACGCTGATCAGCAATGCCCAATATTGGCTCAACCAGGTTATCTGCCAGCAAACTGACATCAAGTGACGCTACAGGGTCGTTTGGAACCAGTTCAGGATTAATGTTCAAGCGATACCACTGACCATCCATATACATACCAAACTCAGTCGCACTCGCTGGCCTCACCGCTTCAGCTTCTTCAGAAACAGTGAATGACGCTTTAACTTTCGCAACTACTTCATCTTGACTCAAACCATTTAAGTCTTTGATTACACGATTATAATCTAAAATATTCATCTGATTATGCGGGTAAATAACAGACAGAAAGTAATCACTGTTCTGATCGCCATCATCAGGCCCACCATTAGCGACATGCGTTTTAGCCACCCGAGAAGCCGAAGCCGAGCGGTGGTGCCCATCTGCAATATAGATTGCGTTCATCGCTTCAAATCCAGCACTTATCTTCTCGATGTTCGCATCATCATCAATCAGCCAGAAAGTATGCTGTACACCATCATCCGCCGTTTCGTCGACCAATGGGGCTTGTTTAGTCGTTTCTTCCAGAATGGCATCCATATCAGCTTGCGACTTATAAGCCAGTAATACAGGCCCCGTCTGTGCGTTTAACGCTTCGATCTGACGCACACGATCATCTTCTTTAGCCGGACGTGTAAATTCATGCTTACGCACACGATTTGTATCGTAATCCGCAACCGATGCTGCAGCCACTAAACCAACCTGCGAATGCCCATCCATAATCAAACGATAAACGTAATAACAAGGCTTTTCATCACGAATCAGAATACCTTCATCCAGCATCTTCTGTAGATTTTCGGCTGATTTTTCGTAGACCGTCGGATCATACGGATCGATATCTTCAGCCAGATCAATTTCAGCTTTTGATATGTGTAGAAAACTCCATGGACGACCGGCTGCGCGCTCGCGTGCTTCAGCAGAATTTAAAACATCATAAGGTGGCGCAACAACTTCTTCAGCGCGCTCAGGAACCGGACGTAAACCGGCAAAAGGTTTAATTAGGGGCATAACTCTCTCGGGTAATTTTGACGACTAGATTTTGTTGCGAGAATTATACAGCATCTTTGAAGTGTTAATACTAACCCTATGTAACATGTTGATTAATGGAGCACCCGTTAACGGCTGCGAGTTCAATCGATCGAAATATAAAAAGTCAGTGAGTTCTATCAGTCATAAGTAGACCTTCGACTTGATAGTCCGGCAGAGTTCAAATGGCTAAAAGCATATATTAAGCTCTGAAAAAAATCGCGTCTGATTAATTGTTATTAGGCTATTTATTTCTCAGGGCATTTTTCAATATGCACATCACAATTTTGCACCTCTTAACCTTAATGAATTAACGATTACCGACACAGAACTAAAACTCATCGCTGCTGCCGCGAGCATTGGAGACAGCAATAAACCAAACACCGGATATAGCACGCCTGCTGCAACCGGCACACCCAGCGAGTTATATATAAAAGCAAAAAACAGATTCTGCCGAATGTTATTCATTACCGCGTGACTAAGGCGACGCGCACGGACGATGCCACGAAGATCGCCTTTAACTAGAGTTACACCGGCACTTTCTATCGCAACATCTGTACCTGTCCCCATGGCGATACCAACATGTGCCTGTGCCAACGCTGGCGCATCGTTGATGCCATCACCTGCCATCGCCACAATCTTTCCTTCATCTTGAAGTTGCTTCACGATAATGGCTTTTTGATCAGGTAAGACTTCAGCTTCAACCCGGTCGATATTCAATTTGTTTGCGACAGCTAATGCTGTCGTCTTACTGTCACCCGTGAGCATCACCACATCGACACCCGCTTTATGCAGATCATCGATGGCTTCTTGCGTTGACGCCTTTATTGGATCAGCAACACCTATTAAACCAGCGGCTTTACCATCTATCGCAATAAGCATCACTG
>WTCC01000317.1 GCA_013138755.1 Gammaproteobacteria bacterium | reverse complement strand
CGATCTCTATGAGTTACGTACATGGTTACCAGCATCTGAGCGTGCTTTTGACCCGGTAGAACTTGGTGCGGAAGCACATATACCGATTAACCATGCTCGTGTAAAGACAATTGGACCTGCCTACGATAAGTCCGTGAGTTCGCTTGCTGCAAAGTTATGGCTCATCGAAAACGCGCAGCATACAGTGGATGCAGTTTATTATATCTTTGCGACCGACCATGCTGGCTATGCAGTACTTGGCGCGATGTGTAATGCCGTAAAACGTGGTGTTGATGTACGGATCATGGTGGACTCGCTCGGTTCTATGCGGCTACTGCATTCTGAGTTAAGGGCGCTTGAAACCTGTGCAGATGAAGCCGGTTTTATACGTAATGCAAGCGGCCAGGTAACAACGAAAAAGGCGCGTGCCCAGGTCGTTATCTTCAATGCTTTCACTAAGTTTCAGTTTAATCGACGCTCTCATGACAAGCTGCTAATCGTTGATGGCTTTTTTCCTGATAAAGCAGTGGTAATGACCGGCGGTCGTAATATTTCGCTAGATTATTACGGTATCAATGAAGATGGCTCAAAAGATCCCACTGCATTTCGTGATATGGAAATAATAATCAGGCCAGGAGAACGCAGTGCTGACGAAGAATATACCGTCGGAACTGTCACTGGAATATATTATTCCTTAGTGTTTGCACATCATGGTAATCGTCGTATTTGGCCGTATGAGGCTGATGACGAGTTTTCTGAAGGCAAGTACGAAGATGTCTATATCACTGAACGTAAGAAAAGCCAGGAAAGTTTGGCGTTTTTAAAAAGTTTGCCAGATATGAAAAAACATATGGATGCTATGCCACGTTTTATGCGCGAGGGTTTTCATGACTCAAAAGTACGTCTGGCGCACCAGTTAAGTAATCTTATCAATACAGATGTGACCACAAATGTGGAGGAAAACGAAGAGCGTAATCCAAACTCCATCATGTATATACTTTCCAAACTTTTAGAAGAATCGAACAAGCGAGGAATAAAAAGTGGCACATTACGCATCGTCTCACCGTATATATTTATTGGAAAATATTATAACGATGATGGTGAAGTTATTTACGACGGAGCAAAGACAATGCGTGATTACTTGCGCGACAGACCTGATGCCAGAATTGAGATAGTTACCAACTCCGTAATGACCAGCGACAACGCCTTTACCCAGGCTGTTATTGATTTGGATATGGCACCGCGATTATTATTGACGCCAGAGTTGCAAAAAACATGGGCTTCGAGCCTCGAAGACTCTGAGTTAAATCCAGACGTCGTGGAAAGTGATGAATGGAAAAGGATGATTAACCACCCACAAATATTCATCTATCAGACGGGCGGCCTGGATTCGGTATATCTGGGCGGTGATGTGGTTTATGGCAAGTTACATGCAAAATTTATTGTTGGAGAAAGGCTCGGCTTTATTGGCACCAGTAACTTCGATTATCGTTCAAATCTTTATAACAACGAAATGGGTTTCTTCTTTCAAAGTGATGGCGCGCGCCAGGAGTTTGTTGATGTCTTTAATGAGCTAAAAGCAACATCCTATCGCTGGGGTACACCAGAATGGCTGAAAATGCGCCGTGAACTTATGGATGGGGATAGCAAGAAATCGGGACCGACACGAAAACAGCGCACAAAGCTCAAGTGGATACGCGGACTTGGCATAGAATACCTGATGTAGATAGATAACATCTAATAGCAGTTTTGGTGAGTAAGATGGTTAAAAAGTTACTTCTGATTTTGTTCGCTGTGAGCGTTGTCACACCGGCCCTGGCACAGGAGAACGCAACGGACACCCCGGATGAGAAGCCAGACCCACAGGCAGCTAAAGGCATCCTGCCCCAGTTGGGCGTGTTACTCGAGTTGCCCGAACTCTATAATCCCGAAGGTCCCCTCCCGCCCGACGGACACGTCGAGTATGATCGCGCGTTTCCATTCTTTGGGGAAGATCTGGTCAACCGCGGTTACAAGTTGCCGCTGCCGATCGGCCTCTCAATCATTGCTGTAACCAACATTCAAGATCAGACTATCACCGACCTCAATCTTTCGCTCGGCAAGGGCGTCGTGCCACCTGAGGATGTGGAGCTGAGGCCGTTCCCGGCCGTGGACATCGACTCCACAAGCGATACGCAAAGCGTGCAACTCAAAGCCGACCTCTGGATTTTTCCGTTTCTCAATGTCTACGGGACGATTGGAAAGGTCACTGGGGATGCGAGCGTCAACGTCATCATTGATCTCGCCGACGCCCCGACGATATGCCTTCCTAATCCGATTCCGACCAGGCCACCGACCTGCAGCGATAATACCTTCAACGGCTCGTTTCTACTTCCGATTAGGTCACAGGTAGATCGCACCACAGCGACGCTCGGTCTGACCGGCGCCTACAGCATTGGTAGCTGGTTCACGGCGCTTACCGCGGCGTATACTGATACTTTCGGTGACGATGTGACCGACATCTCCACCATCAACGCGGGGATCCGTGCGGGCCGACGTTTATTCTTAGGCAAGGGCACTTTGCTAACCCCCTTCCTCGGTATCAATTACCTCGATATCGACACGCGGGTGCAGGGGGTCTCGATGCTGAAGGATGCTTTTCCAGATGGCGACGACCTGAACGTCCGCTACGATGTCCAGCTCGACAACACCGACAAGTATTCGGGGATTTTGGGCTTAGGCATTGGATTCACTAACGGAATGGGGCTTCAGTTCGAATGGAACAAGAGCGAGGAGAGCGAGCGTTTTGTCCTGTCCGGCGATTTCCGGTTCTAAGCCACTCAAAGTGATGGCGTGTGCAGGAGTTTGTTGATGTCTTTAATGAGCTAAAAGCAACATCCTATCGCTGGGGTACACCAGAATGGCTGAAAATGCGCAGTGAACTTATGGATGGGGATAGCAAAAAATCGAGACCGGCACGAAAACAGCGCACATTGTTCAAGACCATGCGTGGACCTGGCATAGAGTACCTGATGTATAATAACGCTATAATGCGCTCTGTGCTCAAACAGGAGATAGAATAGAATGTATATATCAGTTGCATCTGCAATAAAAAAAATCACAGCATTAACTGGTTTTGTCCTGGTTATGATTTTTCTGACCGCCTGCTCACCATCAGAAAAATCGGTTACCGCGGAGCAGGCAATAGTCGAATATGATCTGCTGTATACATTGCCTAAAGAAATTATTTCTTATGATGAAAAAGTGCGGCCAGTACTCGAAAGTCGCTGTGTTGTCTGTCATGGATGTTACGACGCACCCTGTCAGCTTAAGC
>WTCC01000004.1 GCA_013138755.1 Gammaproteobacteria bacterium | reverse complement strand
AAGGCTATTCTTCTCCGGTTAAATTGAAGATGGATCGTGATGACGAAGCGCTGGCTTTTTCTATGGCGCATGAAACGGATGATTTTAATCGTTGGGAAGCAGGGCAGCAGTTATCAACTCGCCTTATTTTATCGTTGATCGATGCTATTAATGAAGGTAGAGAGTTATCTCTGCCGGATTATTATGTTGCTGCCTGCCAGAAAACATTGTCGGATCAGACGCTAGATAAGGCACTGATTGCTCGTGCCATGACTTTGCCTTCTTTGAGTTATATCGGTGAGATGCAGTCTGTGGTTGATGTTGACGCTATTCATCAGGCGAGGGAATTTATTCACTTAGAGCTGGCGCAACAACTGAAAGATGATTTTCTGGATGTGTATCAGTCGAATGCACAAGATGAATATAATTTGTTGCCAGAATCTATGGGTAAACGTTCGTTACGTCACCAAGCCTTAGCTTATCTTATGTATCTGGATGAGGTGGGCAGTTCCATCGCTAAGTTGCAGTACCAGGCAGCAGATAATATGACTGACCAAATAACGGCATTTAAGTCATTAGTGCACAGTGAAACGCCGAGTGCTGGAGATGTCGTGGAGGCATTTTATCAACAGTGGAAAGAAGATAATCTGGTGTTGGATAAATGGTTTACGGTACAGGCTACAAACCCACATCTACTAATTCATGAATCGGGCAAGGAGAGAGTAGAAAAGCTCTTTGCTCACAATGATTTTGATATTAAAAATCCTAATCGTGTGCGCGCGTTGTTAGGTGCTTTTTGTTCGGCAAATCCCGTCTGTTTCCACGATGTCAGTGGGTTTGGTTATAGCTTGCTTGGCAGCTATATAGAAACAATTGATGCTATGAATCCACAGATTGCTTCACGATTAAGTGTGCCATTGACTCGCTGGAAGCGATATAGCGAGCAACGTCAGCAGTTGATGAAGGCAGAGTTGCAAAGGCTAATCGTATTGCCAAAACTGTCAAAAGACGTTTCAGAATTAGTCGAAAAAAGCCTGAAATAGACGCAGCGTTGCCGGTCTGTCACTGTTGAAATATTATTTACTCTGCTAAGAAGATGAACGGTGTTTTTTTCAATGCATATATGCTGTAATATTTTTTATTAGAATTCGACTTATTATCAGTCATTTCATGTAGATATCATGGCAGATACGTATTGAGGGTCTACAATTAGTTTAGGTTATGTGTAATCGACACTGTGTCGGTGGATAGACTCAATGAATTCTGTGCGCATATGAGTAATTAAATGGGAGTTGTAGTTTATGTCGAACGTCGTTTCACTGTTTAGTGATACTCAAAAATATGAGGAAAGACCCATTGTCGTTTTGGCTGACGACGATCCATCAATTCGCCTTATGGTGCGACATGTGCTGGAATCAGAAGACTTTGATATCGTGGAAGCGTCGGATGGTCTGGAAGCGATTAAAGCTGTGGAGAAATATCATCCTGCGTTGATCTTGCTCGATGCTGTTATGCCGGGTATCGATGGTTTTACGACCTGTCAGCAAATAAAAGAAAAAGGTCATGTGGACATCCCAGTGATGATGATTACTGGATTAGATGATGACGCTTCTGTTGAAAGAGCATATGAAGTCGGTGCTATCGATTTCATTACTAAACCTATCAAATGGGCCGTTCTGAAGCACCGGGTAAAATCTGTTGTGGCTCAAGTTATTGCAGAGCGCAAAGTTAAGTTGCTCGCATACCGTGACACTTTAACCGGTCTACCTAACCGACTCCTGTTTGCGGATCGTCTGGAACAAGCTGTAGTTCGTGCAGAACGCAGTCGCACTGCTATGGCATTAATGCTGATTGATATCGATGACTTTAAGCTGGTCAATGATTCATTCGGGCATGATGCTGGTGATAAATTAATTAAAGCCGTTGGTCAGTTGATATCTAAGTCACTGCGTCGTGCCGATACTATCGCTCGACTCGGTGGTGATGAATTTGCTGTAATTATCGAAGGTATCGACAGTCCTGATGACGCTATTTCGATAGCTGATAACCTGACTACTATATTGGAACATAATGTTCGATTAGATGATCAGGAAACTTACACCAGTGCATCTATCGGTATTGCTGTATACCCTGATGACGGTAAAGATGCGCGTACGCTATTGAAAAATGCGGATACTGCCATGTTCCGCGCTAAAGAAAATGGACGTCATTGCTTTCAATTCTATAAGCCAGAAATGAGTGTTAGCGCAATGGAACGTCTGGAGCTTGAGAATAGCTTAAAGGCCGCTTTTGAAAACGATGAGTTTTTAATTCATTACCAGCCGATTATCGATATACACAAGAACGAGATTAAGGGTGTAGAAGCTTTGTTACGCTGGCGACATCCAGATAAGGGCATGATCCATCCGACTGATTTTCTTTCAACCGTAGAAGATTGTGGGTTGATCATTGCTATGGGTGAATGGTTAATCTTTACTATCTGTAAACAAATGCGCGTTTGGCAGGATGCCGGGTTGAAAGGACAAAACGTATCGATCAATCTCGCACCTAAACAATTTATGGAGCAGGATTTAGTTGCGGTATTTATGCAAGCAATGTCGGAGCATAACATCGATGCGTCAACACTGTCTGTCGAAATTACAGAGAAAACATTGATTGATAATTTCGGTGAAGTAGAAGCGACATTAATCAAATTACGTGACATGGGTATGAGCGTATTGCTTGATGATTTTGGCACAGGATACGCATCGCTGGCATATCTGAAAGATTTCCCGGTTGATGTGGTTAAAATTGATCGCGCATTTATCGAGGGCGTACCGGAAAATAAAGAAGACTCGGCAGTTGTTGATGCCATTGCAGGTCTCACCCGTGGGCTGGGATTAACCCTGCATGCAGAAGGTGTTGAAAATGAACGGCAGCTTGATGTTTTAAAAGGTTTAGGCTGTCAGTTTGCACAGGGGCATTATTGGAGTAAAGCGCTCCCTGGCGATGAATATGAACAGTTCTATATGAACCAGATCTATAATATTGGTTAATAGCTAATTATTATTCTATAAAAGCCATCTAGTGATCA
Source organism: Gammaproteobacteria bacterium (assembly GCA_013138755.1). Classification (GTDB taxonomy): domain Bacteria; phylum Pseudomonadota; class Gammaproteobacteria; order SZUA-229; family SZUA-229. Next base: position 4,239 of record WTCC01000004.1, on the reverse strand, counting down.
GTCAATCACTAGGTGGCTTTTTTGTTTTTAAGTCGACGTTAAGTAATCTGTTGCTGTAAAATTACCGACTTTTAAATGCTTTCTGTAGTCTGTTGAAACATGAATATATTAGTTACGGGTGCTAATCGTGGCATTGGTCTTGAGATGGTCAAATACTCCATGGAGCAGGGTTGGAGGGTTTTTGCCTGTTGCAGAAGTCCAAATAATGCTGAAAGTTTGTTTAACATAGCGAAGTTGTCTAATGGGCAAATTAGTGTGCATATCGCAGACATGCAGGAGTTGGCTACACTGCAGGCATTGTCGTATGAATTGCGCAATGAATCCATCGATATGCTAATAAATAATGCTGGCGTGTATGGCTCAGATAAAAATAAATTTGGTTCGGTCGATGCCGATAGCTGGTTACAGGCTTTTCAGGTGAATTGTATCGCACCGCTAAAAATGGTCGAAGCTTTTTCCGCACAATTACTGATGAGTGAGCATAAAATTGTTGCTTGTATGAGTAGTAAGATGGGTAGCATGGCAGACAATGGATACGGTAGCAGCTACATCTATAGATCCAGTAAAGCGGCACTAAATTCCGTGGTAAAAAGTCTTTCTATCGATTTGAAAGAGCAAGGTATGATTTGTGTAGCACTTCATCCTGGATGGGTTAAGACGGAGATGGGTGGCCCCAATGCTGAAATAACAACACGTGAGTGTGTCGAACAATTATTCCATCATCTATTAAAACTTACCGTTGACGATAGCGGTCGTTTTATTGATATCGATGGTAGTGATATTCCCTGGTAGTAATATGATATTTCCTGATATAGAAAAACTTAAACTGTTGGTTAAAGCTGCTGCAAAAGAAGAATTGCTCAAAGATTTTGGTCATTCAGAGTTTGAATATAAAGAAGATGGCAGTGTGATAACGCCAGCTGATCTGGCGATGCAAAATCGCTTAGAATATGAATTGAAATCGCATTGGCCAAAGTACGATATCCTGGGCGAAGAAATGACGGAGCAGCAACAACTGGCGGTCATACAAAATAGCGTTACGGGCAAGAGTAGTGGTTACTGGTGTATCGATCCATTGGATGGTACAAGTAACTATGCAGTAGGGTTGCCTTTTTTTGCAGTCTCGATCGCGTTGATTATTGACGGTCAGCAACAAGTAGGGCTTATCTATGATCCGATTCGTGATGAAATGTTTACCGCAATCACCGGGGAGGGTGCTTATCTAAACGACAACCGTATCGATCACACTCACACGGAACTTACTGGCAATAAACCGGTAGTTGCTGAAATAGATCTGAAACGTTTACCGAAATCGCTCGCCGTTAAGCTGGTTTCAGAAAGTATTTTTGCTTCGCAGCGAAACATAGGTTCTTCAGCTATCGACTGGTGCTGGATGGCAGCGGGGCGTTTTGATGTATACCTGCACGGTGGGCAGAAGATGTGGGACTATGCAGCAGGCAGTTTGATTTTCAAAGAAGCAGGTGGCCAATCGATATCTTTAGATAACGATGATGTTTTTCGCGGTCAACTCGAGGTACGTTCTGTATTGGCCAGTCATGATAGCAATCTATTCGATTACTGGTATCAGTGGATAGGTATACCTCTTGCTGAATGATTCTTGCATTTGATGTCTGCATCGAAAAGGCATTGTTGCTGCCGAAGAGTCCGTATAACACAGTAATGGTAAGCAAAATTCTAATAAGAGAAGCGAACATCGTGACTCCTTGTTAAATCATAGAAAAAGACCCACTAAATCATCATTGCAACTGATTGAATAGTCGGCGTCATTTTGACGGTGGCTTTTGGCATTTAGTGTTTTTAGAACAATTCTTGTCGAAAAGAGCTGATGTAGGATGTATCTGACTCAGCAAACAAGTGCTAATAATATAGCATTTTCAGCTAAAAAGTCGATAGTAATGTCTCGATTTTTATGCACGAGTTGAAATGTATCAGGTAGTTGTTTTAGCAGTAATTGACAGTAATCACATTTCTCTAATTTAGCTTCAAATGTGAATATTCAGCCTCAGGTAAGCTAAAATATACGGTATATTCTTCCAATATTACAATAAAAAAATACTAATTATGTCACCTATACTGCTAGATAACCGCAGCATCATAAAACTAGGCGTCACTGCAGCGACAGTGGTAGTTCTGGTTTTTTCTAGTGGTTTCTTATTTGGCTATCATCAGGCAAATGATCAAAATGTGAGAAGTGTAGCTAGTGAGTCTTTGGACCTACCTGTAAAAAACACTCTTCTTGCAACCGATGTGGATCAGCAGATACCAGCGGTTGTTGACGCAGGTGAAGTCATCGATGTTGATCAGCCAGAATCAGCAGAAGTTTCTACGAAAAAAACATTACTACCAACAAATACATCGAAAACACAGGTGTTAGATTCCAGTATTAAGAAAAAACCTGATGAAGTAAAATCATTGACTGTAGCCGATACTGATAACGAGATAGCTTTTAACGATACGATTCATTCAGAACCGGTATCGATTTCAGACGATGTTTTGACTAAGGCAAAATACTCTATTCAGGTTGGTATGTATGGTCGTTTAACTAATGCGGAAATAATGGCTGAGAAGCTGCGCACACAGAATTTTCATGCATACGTTACAGACTATATTAATAAGAAAAATGAAGTACGCTTTAATGTGAAGTTCGGTTACTTTCCGAACAAAAAAATAGCGAGTTCAGCGCTGAAAGATTACATTAATATTCAAAGCGGTGATGGTTATCTTGTCAATTTTACGGTTGATTATCTGACTCACACTGAAGTTGCTAGCAGCTCGGTTAGACTGGATGAAAAGTTGGAATCAGGCGCTGGTAATTCTCTAAAGAAAAGCCAGGGTAGCGATACAGATGCTGTCACAACTACGCCAGATATCCTCACGAAAACTCAGCTGAAAAATACGGAAGCGAAACTGGTTGAAGACGCCGATAAGCTACTTTATAACTAAGTTTTTTACGTGCAGATTGTTTTTAGCTAAACTTTAAGCGATGTTCCAAAAGATAAAAGTATTAAGTTTCGATCTTGATGATACTTTGTGGCCTTGTTTACCTACCATACTAAAAGCTGAACAAACACTGTATCAATGGTTATCTGATCATGTTCCTGAAGTCACACAAAAATACAGTATGCAGCAACTTCGTGATAAACGTCGTGTGCTTTTAGACGCCACTCCTGAGCTCTCCCATAATCTGACAAAATTGCGTTTACACTCATTTGACCAACTGGCTGATGAACTCGGTATAAGGAATGACTGGATAGAATCTGCGTTCGAGACCTTCTATGAAGCACGTCAACATGTCACCTTATTTGATGATGTACAGCCGGTACTGGATAACTTAAGTGATCGTTATAGTTTGGTTAGCCTTACAAATGGTAATGCGAATACCATAAAAACAGGTGTTGATCATTGGTTTGATTTTTCTCTGAATTCAGAAATAATTGGCAAGATGAAGTCTGAGCCAGACATCTATCAGCAGGTGCAAAAACTAACAAATGTTCAAGCGTGCCAGATGGTGCACATAGGTGATGATCCAGTTAATGATATCTCTGGTGCAAAATCAGCAGGTGCACTTGCCATCTGGCTCAATCGTGACAATAAGCCGTGGAATCTGGATAGCTGTGAGCCTGACGCAACGATTGCGAGCCTATACGAGTTACCTGCTTTATTAAGGTAAACCAGGTTTCTGTTGCGTAGGCATTCTTACCACACCTTGTGATATCTTTGATTCGTCAATTTTAGAGATATTTCACAGGATAGTTTGCAGTTATTCCTATATAATTCATATATCTAAGATATTGGTGTGATTTGAGAGTAAAGAGTTCGAGCGATGATTTTTAAAACTGACGATGTACGTATAACAGGGCTTCAGGAAGTGCTTCCGCCTATCAAGTTGCACGAAGAATTTCCTATGGATGAAGCTGCGTCTGAAACGGTTTATCACGCACGTGGCGCTATACATGACATTTTACATGGTGAAGATGACCGTCTGCTCGTTGTCGTTGGTCCTTGTTCAGTACATGACCCAGATGCTGCTAGAGAGTACGCGAAAAAATTAAAAGTACTCATCGATGAGACGGCTGAAGATCTGTGCATCATCATGCGCGTCTATTTTGAAAAGCCTCGTACTACGGTTGGTTGGAAGGGTTTGATTAATGACCCGAATCTTGATGAGAGTTTTGAAATTAATAAAGGTTTGAGGCTTGCGCGACAGTTGCTGCGTGA
>WTCC01000219.1 GCA_013138755.1 Gammaproteobacteria bacterium | reverse complement strand
TAACGTTTAAAAGAATAGAAATATTGGATCGCGAAAGCGGAGTAGAGAATATGAGTAACATAATTCAACAAATTGAAGCTGAACAGATGACACGTGAGATACCAGCATTTTATCCTGGTGATACTGTGGTCGTTCAGGTACGTGTAAAAGAAGGTGAGCGTGAGCGGTTGCAGGCTTTTGAAGGCGTTGTTATTGCAAAACGTAACCGTGGTTTGCATTCAGCATTCACCGTTCGAAAAATATCTCACGGTGAGGGTGTAGAGCGTGTGTTTCAGACCTATAGCCATGCGATTGGTGAAATAGAAGTTAAACGCAGCGGTAAAGTGCGTCGCTCTAAACTTTATTACCTACGTGGTAGAACAGGTAAGTCAGCACGTATTACAGAAAAACTTAAATTGTCTAATAAAAAATAAACGGACAGTTTAGTTCTGATCGTACTGCCTTGGATAAAATTTCAAAGCTTGTATAAAAAAGAGTAGCACATTGTGCTGCTCTTTTTTTTGGCTTATATTTATCAAAGCTGAGATGAGTGGGTACCAAACGTGTTCATTTTCAGTAAAAAAATACAAACAAGATTACGGATTTTTTGATGCGATATTTATTATTTTTTTTACTGTTACTGAGTTTCTACAGCAATAGTTCGGCGGGGCAAAAAGTTCTGGCGAAGGCGGAATCGAAAGTATCTGACGAACAGAAGCAATCCGTTGTTTTTAAGTCGCTAGCGCAGATGAATGAACTGATCGATCTTGGCGTGCCAGCACTAGCGTTGAGCCTGATGGATGCTGAACAGGGGAAGCGACCTCAATTTACCGCTGACTGGTATAGTTTTGAGTATAAACGTATCACTCTATTGTCGAGACTCGAGCGATGGAATGAGCTGATCGAGAGGACACAGTGGTTGTTCGCTACAGCGGTACCGGAAAGACAGATTACAGAAAAAATACGTTTATGGTTTGAGACCCAGCAGGTTATAGCTCTGTTGCAATTAAAACAAAGTCGACAGGCTCTAGATCAGTTGCAGAGATTGCTATGGACATCGACGCTTGAAGATCGAGATCCCTCGCTGCCTGCTGTATGGCGGCGTTTGGTCATTCGTGCATATCTACAGATGCAACAGGATGACGACGCGAGAAAAGCCCTCGTCAAATATGAACGTGACTACCAGACGAGTGGTGCTGACATCGATTGGGTGCTACTCCAGGCTCAAGTTTTACTCAAGACAGATCGGCCGGATCAAGCCTTGCAGATCCTACAGAAGGTGGAGTCAGAGGATGAGGTCGATATCAATGCTTTGATACTTATCGCTCAATTACAGAGCAACCCTAAGAATGCGAAGAGCATTTATAAAAACATGCGTGAGCAACTAGCTGGTCAGGTATTAAGTAAACCGGAACGCTGGGCAATATTATATGTGGCGTATCATGCGGCGAAAATTTTGGCTGATCAGCCTGCACAAGTTTTGAATCTTGAGTCACTGCTATCCCTTGATATCAGATACCCTGTATTCGATGAGAGTTTTCAGGTCAGCGCAGATGAGCTATGGGAGTTATATAATCACCTGGGGTTGGTGATCGCTAATGATAACGGTCTGCTCTTTGGTAACGATGAAACATGGGCAAAACTGTCTGATAAATTGATTAAAGGCCAGCCTGAAAAGGCGTTGCAATTGAATGCAGCATCAGTTTTACATACTGAAAATTTTTCGATAAAACAGCACCAGCATAAAACTATTGTCGAGATCCTGGAGAAACGTGTAAGCGGCCTGGAATTAATTAATAAGCTTTATCTTCACAGTAATAAGGTTTCTGATGTCAGTGTGCTGCCGGATGAGGTGCGCTACAGGCTGGTTGATTATGCTCTGGCAGAAGGTCATTATTACGAAGCGGCTACACTGATGAAAAGTCTCAAAGAACCGCCTGATGGTAAAACTGTGTTTGACTGGCGTATGCGTAAGGCGCGTGTATTAATTCTGCAGGGTGAATATGATGAGAGTGATAAGTTAATACGTAAAACTTTTATAGAAAAACCTAAGATTAGCCGGGCGGAGCTGGATCGGTATATACAGGTGCTTTTTGACCTGCAGACGGTGCAGCAGCATGAACAGGCTATTAAGTTATTTGACCTGTTATACATTGAGGGATTGAATGAAAAACTGAAAAGAGAGATATATTTTTGGAAGGCAGAATCTTACTTTTCGCTGGCAGAGTATGATCATGCCGCTCTGTTTTATCTGAAGTCAGGGCGGGCTGTAACGGATGCCGGTAATGATCTATGGGCGCAATCAGCCCGTTTTAAAGCAGGTAAGTCACTCATGCTGGCAAGGATTTATGACGATGCTGAAAAGATTTATACACAATTACTTTCGATTACAAACAGTGATACTCGTAAGGCATTGATAAATCAAAATCTGCAAAAAATTCGATTACTAAAAAGCACTAAAGAAAAAAAATAAAACTTTCTCTGGTTAGAGCCGAAATCTATGAAACAAGAATATGACGCAATTTTTACTACAGAAATAGCGACGATTGGTATTCAGCTTGAGGGAGCTCAGTTGATAAAATTGGATTATTTAACGCGTAGGAAGAGCAAAAAGCCAACATCGAAACAGGCGCAAAACATTCGAGATAAAATTGAAAAATATCTCGATGCTAAATCCAAAGTAAAAGATTTGAAGATTGATGTGAAACTGAATGTGACGCCATTTCAGAGGAAAGTTTTAAAACAGTTAGCGTTGATACCTTATGGCAAAACAAAAACCTATGGTGAGATAGCGAAAAAACTTAAGACGGCACCACGTGCGGTTGGTAATGCCTGTCGAAATAATCCGGTGCCCATTATCATTCCATGCCATCGAGTGATTTCAGCGAATGGAATGGGTGGTTATAGTGGTGCGACTGACGGGGTCATGATGGATGTTAAATCTCAGCTACTAAAATTAGAAGGTGTGCTTTAGTTTCCAGTGTAGTTAATTTGATTTTTTAGTGGATTTTACGTCTTTTTGGCTTGATAACACTAATATCGTCCCCACTATCTGCATAAATAATAAATCCCATAGTAAATTTACAATTTTGGAGTAAAAAATGAGCGTTGAAGCGGCAAAAGAAACCCTCGAATTTCAAACTGAAGCTCGTCAGATTTTACAGTTAATGACCCATTCGCTGTATTCAAACAAAGAAATTTTCCTTCGTGAACTTATCTCCAATGCCTCTGATGCCTGTGACAAACTGCGTTTTGAAGCATTAGGTGATGATAGCTTGTATGACGGGGATTCAGATCTATCGATCTTAGTCGAATACGACGATGAAGCGAAAACCATCAGTGTTACTGATAATGGTGTCGGCATGTCTCGTCAGGAAGTTATCGACAATGTTGGCACGATAGCTAGCTCGGGTACGCGTAAATTTCTTGATGCGATGACTGGTGATGAAGCGAAAGATTCGCAGATGATCGGTCAGTTTGGTGTTGGTTTTTATTCCAGCTTCATCGTTGCAGATAAAGTGACATTAGAGACACGTCGTGCGGGCGCTTCTGCCGATGAAGCTACCCGTTGGGAATCTGATGGTGAAGGTAGCTTCTCTCTGGAGAATATTGAAAGAGCTGAACGTGGGACTACGGTTGTCTTGCACCTTAAAGAGGGTGAGGCAGAATTTGCTAATCAGTTTCGCTTAAAGAACATCGTTAAGCAATATTCTGATCATATCTCGATTCCGATCATGATGCGTGAAGATGAAATAGATGACGAGGGTAAGCCTAAGCAGGACGAAGATGGTAATACAGTAACGAAGCTTGAACGTGCTAATAGTGCAGCAGCGTTATGGGCGCGTGATAAAAGTGACATCACGGATGACGAATACAATGAGTTCTATAAGCACGTCAGCATGGACTTTACCGATCCGTTGAGCTGGATACACTCAAAGGTTGAAGGTAATCAAAGTTATACCTCATTGCTCTATGTGCCAACTAATCCACCATTTGATCTATTTGATCGAGACCATAAACGCGGCGTGAAGTTGTACGTTAAACGTATCTTCATCATGGATGAGGCAGAGCAATTGATGCCTAATTATCTGCGTTTTGTTAAAGGTGTTATCGATTCTGATGACCTGCCATTAAATGTGTCTCGTGAGATATTGCAGCAGAATAAAGTGATCGACCGTATCCGTGGTGCTTCTGTGAAGAAAGTTCTGGGCATGCTCGAATCGATGCAAAAAAATGACAGTGAAAAATATGCCACGTTCTGGAAGTCGTTTGGCCAGGTTATTAAAGAAGGCCCAATCGAGGATATGGCTAATAAGGATCGTATTGCTAAGCTTTTATTGTTCGCGAGTACGCACAATGATAATGATGCGCAAGATGTTACTTTGGAAGAGTACATCTCACGTATGCCCGAAGATCAGGATAAGATTTATTTTATCGTTGCCGATAACTACACTGCTGCGAAAAATAGCCCACATCTGGAAGTGTTTACCAAGAAGGGTATCGAAGTCTTACTACTTAATGATCGTGTGGACGAATGGCTGGTCTCTCACCTGACAGAATTTGACGGTAAGAAATTGCAGTCAGTTGCTCGTGGCTCTCTGGATATCGATGACGAAGATGATGAAAAGGAAATAGAAAAAACAAAAGAAACTTTTTCGTCTGTCATCGAACATGCCGGCAAAGTTCTAGGAGACAAAGTTAAGGAAGTTCGTTTATCGAAACGATTAACCGACTCGCCTTCATGTCTGGTATTGGAAGAACATGATATGAGTGCGCAGATGCAACAGATAATGGAGGCTGCAGGGCAATACGCACCTAAAGCTGAACCCATACTGGAATTGAATCCTGATCATAGTTTAGTTAAAAAACTGAATGACATCACCGATGATGAGTTGTTTGAAGATTATACGCATCTATTATTTGAGCAGGCACAATTAGCGGCTGGTGCGCCTCTGGATGATGCAGCAGGTTTTGTTAAGCGGGTAAATAAATTACTGGATAAGTAAGGCTACCTATTCCTTTTGATAGCCCTTGTTTTCATGATCTGTCATGGAAGCAGGGGTTTTTTAGTTTTTCTGCCGACATTTTTAATAAAATCTCAACCACAGCTATACTCAGGGAATCGACTTCCACTCTCTCTCAGGTCAAGATGACTCTGGTTAAACTGTTTATATTTTTTTTGCTGTTGTGCTCTAGCATATTCGTTAATGCAGCTACTGAAACTTATGTTTCTGACATACGTTATCTGCATGTGCAAAAGGGACAGACGTTGCACAATATTGTGAAACGTCTGTATCCATCACGCAATAAAGAATGGCAGGGTATAGCAAAAGAGATCGTACAGCTTAACCCGCATGCTTTTATCAATGATGATCCTACACGGATGAAAGCGAATGTTCGTTTAACTCTGCCAGAAAAGGTGGCAGGTAGGTCAGCAAAATCTGTGGCAGCTACGAAACAGGTAGGTTCGGTTGCCACGCTAAGTGGCAGTGTAATCGCTGTTGATAAACGTAAGATATCGCGGAAGTTACATGTAGGTAACCCTGTTTATATAGGCGATAAAATCATCACGGGTGAGGATGGTACAGTGCGTTTACAGATGATCGATGACGCCATTTTAGACCTGCGTTGTTTCAGCATCATGGTGATTGAAGATTATGCATTGAATACATCCAATCGTAGAAGTATCTTGAATCTGTTACAAGGAAGTTTGCGCAAGGTAACGGGTAAGATTGGTAAGCTGTCTGAAGATGTCTATGAGTTGAAAACACCGGTTGCCAGCGTCGGTGTTCGTGGTACAGAGTATGCCTTGCGGGTTTTTCAGTCAAAAGGTTGCGGTGGCACGATAGATGCAGATGATGGGTTTTATCTTGAGGTGATCAAGGGTTTGGTCGACGTGCATAATGCAGCCGGAGGTGTAGTAATCGCTAAAGGTGAAGCCGTGTATGTGCCACTACCAAAATCGGTACCTGAGAAGACGAAAGTGAAAGCCGGGATATTCAACCCTGTCCAGCACGGTGCTGACGAAGAAAAGAATTATTGGTGGTGGTTACTTGGTATTGTAGCTATTGCATTGCTGATTTAGAATATCAAGCCTAATGGTTGACGAATTACGCATAGATAAATGGTTGTGGACATCACGTTTTTTTAAGACAAGATCATTGGCTACCGAGGCTGTTAATGGTGGTAGAGTTCATCTGAATGGCCATCGCGTCAAAGCTGGGCGTCTAGTAAAACTTGGTAATGCGCTGTCTATTCAGCGAAGCAGTGTTCTATTTGAAATAATTGTTACCGGCATCAGTCAGACACGTCGACCGGCAAAAGAAGCCTGCCTTCTCTATGAGGAGTCGGAGAAAAGTCGATTGAAACGCGAGCAGGAACACGAGATTAAAAAATTAGCATCAGCTACGCGGCCTGTTCCGAAGCGCAAGCCTGATAAACGAGAACGCGAGCAGCTGCGAAATTTCAAACAGAAACAGTAGAAAAATGACTAGACCTGTTACGCCTCAACTGACTGTTGACGTCATCATCGAGATGCCGCTACTGGATGACAAGCCAATCATTCTCATCGAACGTAAGTATGAGCCTCATGGCTGGGCCATCCCTGGCGGCTTTGTGGAAGTGGGTGAAACCATTGCTAGTGCGGCTCGTCGTGAAGCCAGGGAAGAGACCACTCTGGACGTTGAATTAGATGTGTTGTTGGGTATCTATTCTAACCCTCAACGTGATTTCCGAGGGCATACAGTCTGCGCCGTGTTTATTGGTAACGCTTCTGGACGGCCGATGGCAGCTGACGACGCTAAAGATATCGCACTTTTTGATCCTTTTAATGTGGATGTTGAGCTAGCTTTCGACCATCAACAAATTCTTGAAGATTATTGTAAATACCGACGTGACGGTATTATCATATTGCCTGAATAAGCTATTTTTGCAGAAATCTTGTCATTAAAGCAGTGAAAGTGGATAAAAGCTGCTGGATTGAGGTCTATTTGGTGTTCTTTAGTTTTTATAAGTCGCTGTTTTTGGTATAATTTTCCTCTAATTATAAAAGAATCTTTCCAGGGTGTTTTTCCATTGAGTAATCGAACGCTGTCTATCGATGACCGCACATATGACTATCTTTGCGATGTTTCTGTTAATGAACCTGACCTATTGCGTCAGCTACGTGAAGAGACAGCGCAGCTTGAATATGCCGTCATGCAGATATCACCAGAGCAGGGTCAGTTCATGTCACTGCTGATTAAGATGATGGGTGCAAAACGTGCTCTAGAAATAGGTACTTTCACTGGTTACAGTTCGATCTGTGTGGCAGGCGCAATGGCAGAAGATGGGGAGTTAATCTGTTGTGATATTTCACCGCAGTGGACAGCAGTGGCAGAAAAGTACTGGGCACTTGCGGGGCTAGATAATAAAATTAATCTTTATTCTCAGCCAGCGGAGAAGACTTTGCAGATGTTGATAGACGATGGCGCAGAAAAAACATTCGATTTCATTTTCATCGATGCCGACAAGCAAAACTACATCAAGTATTATGAAATGGCATTACGCCTGTTGAGAAAGGGCGGTATGATTGCTGTCGATAATACATTGTGGTCTGGTGCAGTCGCTGACCCTGATAATACAGAGCCAGGCACAAGAGCTATCCGACGTTTTAATGAAATGGTAAGAGATGATAATCGTGTCACGAAGAGTCTGGTCACTATCGGTGATGGTTTAACGTTGATCCTTAAAGAGTTTGATTGATATGCTGAATTGGCTTAAATCATTAAGTAAAAAATCATCGTCGCGAAAATCTGCGCCGAAGACACGGGCGTCGAAAAAACAGACGTCAAGCAAACGTACGTCAAAGAAACGCGCATCAAATAAAGAAGTGCGTTCGGCTTCGCAATCGGCAAAAAATAAAGCCGTTATACTTGCACGTGGTGAGCACGGTATCTCTCGAAATAATATCGACGAGCATGCGTTAAAAGTTTTATATCGTCTTCATAAAGCGGGTTATCAGGCTTGCTTGGTCGGCGGCGCCGTAAGGGACTTATTGCTCGATATAAAGCCTAAAGACTTTGATGTGGCAACGGATGCAACACCGGAAGAGGTGAATAGATTATTCCGTAACTGTCGTCTGATCGGTCGACGTTTCCGTCTTGCCCATATCCATTTTGGTCGTCAGGTTATCGAAGTGGCAACATACCGCGCTAATCACGATCTGTCTCAATCGGGTATTCAGGATGAGGGCGGTCGCATAGTAAGAGATAACGTTTTTGGAGGATTATCGGATGACGTATGGCGCCGTGATTTCACAGTCAATGCTCTTTATTACGATATCTCAAACTTTAGTGTTATCGATTTTGTTGGTGGTTTTGAAGATATTAAAAGCCAGCGTCTATGTTTGATCGGTGATGTGGAAACACGTTATCGCGAAGATCCTGTACGGATGTTACGTGCTATTCGGTTTTCAGCAAAGCTTGGCTTTGAGATCGAAGAAAAAAGTAAAACGCCTATCTATTCACTCGGGCATCTATTGGAAGATATTCCTGCTGCTCGACTGTATGAAGAAGTATTAAAACTATTTCATTCTGGCCATGCTGTCCGTAGTTTTGAGTTGTTGCTGGAATTTGATGTGCTCAAATATCTTTTTCCTGAAGCAGCTAAATCGATTGACGAAGATGACGCAGTGAAACATATGCTGACCATCGCTATGCAGAATACCGATGAGCGCATACGAAAAGATATGCGCGTAACACCTGCATTCTTGTTTGCAGCTTTACTATGGAATCCGGTGAACTCAAAAGTTCATCAGCTTACGGACAACGGCATGCCGTACTCGGTTGCCATACAGAAGATAGCGACTCGTGTGTTAAGCCAGCAAGCTCAGAGTGTATCGATACCAAAACGTTTTACTTCAACAATGCGCGATATCTGGGGGTTGCAGACCCGTTTTCATTACCGTGCAGGTAAGAGAGCTTTGGCAGTATTGGAGCATGAAAAGTT
>WTCC01000059.1 GCA_013138755.1 Gammaproteobacteria bacterium | reverse complement strand
GTTACGACTAGTTCAGCGGGTGCAAACCGTAAGTTTCTGTTCAAATGCCCGCTGGTCAAAGTTGGCATTTTACGTTGCTATGAGGTAACTGCCCCGATTACTATGGCCAGCAAGAGCCTGGGCCATTCTAAGATCGCCGGTTTCTTCCAGGATAGTAGATATAAATGTCTTTCTAAAATCATGTGGTGAGACCTCAGTGATACCTGCTTCTTTCTGGCGTTTTTTCACGACATTATATATTGCCTGGTCAGATAAACGACCCGCCTGAATCTTTCCGCTTTTCAGGACACGATAGAAGAGAGCGCCATCATAATCACCACGAAAATCTAACCATTGCTTAACTGCAGTAACCGTCCCATCATCTAAAAACAGCATGCGCTCTTTATTGCCTTTTCCAATAATTCTGGCTTCTTTTAATTCGAGGGGCGGCCAACATTCGTGACAAATCAGACACTTATTTAGATCATGTTGTTGTTTTTATTACTTTTAATTTCCTGAATTTCTGTTTTTAGAATGTCGCTTTTCGGCGTTTCCTGCAGTTTTATGCGTCTTTTACGCGCTTCAGTACTCTGTTTAAGCGAAATCTTCATTTTTTACCCATTCAGGAGTCACTTACCATGGCAGCAATTCACGATACCGCTTATCCAAGACTGGCCAGCGCACTCAGCTCAACAGAGTTGAAAAGACTGTATTCCATCACCCGAAAAGAAAAAACATGGATAGAAAAACAGCGCATCACGCAAACATCATTACTCGATACCGTCGTCTATTTAAAGGTGTTTCAGTGCCTGGGCTACTTTCCTCCCCCAGCGACCATACCTGCACAGATTATTCAGTTTATTGCCAGCGAATGTAAACTTGATTCGGACAATTGCATTAAACCTTCCCAACGGTTGTCGCATCGCATCAAACAGCATGTCCGTCATTTCTGCCGAGTTAAACCCTTCTCAACCAAAGAGCACGAAAAATGGCTGTATGATTTTGCCTGCACAATGGCAACCACCAAAGATAATCCGGTTGATATCATCAATGCGATGATTGAAATCCTCGTCAAGGAATCATTCGAACTGCCGGGGTTTAGTACACTGAACAAATTGGCCAATCGAGCCCGCGCCACTACCTTAGACACACTCTTCCTAATGATTTCCAAGGGTCTTTCACACGAGACCAAACTAATTCTGAACGATTTACTCACCACTAAAAACCAGGACGGACTCACGCGCTGGCACGAACTGAAAAAAGAGCCACAAAAGCCCACGACACAGAATATTGCGGAATATATTAAACACACCCAGTGGTTAACGTTTCTTCAATCCAGGGTTGGCCCTCTTCCGGACATTCCGGAGCAAAAGCGATATCAGTGTCTGATTGAAGCCCGAGCTTACTCCGCGGATCGGATGAAACGCATGCGAATCCACAAGCGCGAAAGCCTGATGGCCATCATGATTCATGAGCAGCGACTCTATGCCAACGATTGCCTGGTGGATATGCTGATTCGGGATGTGCGCAAACTTCACAATGCGGCGAAAAAAGCACTGATCGATTTCCAGCTGCAAGTGTCAGCAGAGTCTGTATCCCTGGTCACATTGCTTCGTGATGTCGCTGGTGTGTGTACCACGAAACTGAAATCAAAGCCCAGCATGGATCGGATACTCAACCTCTTTGATCACGAGCCCGATGCCGTGGTGGAACGCTGTGACAAACTGGTGATGCACGGAGCTGACAACTACCTGCAATTCTTGCCAAAACGGTACACGAATCCGGTTCGCAAAAATAGTCTGGATATTCTTGATGTCATACAGATAAAAGCAATTTCCTCGAACAACCCACTGATAACCTGTGTGGACTTTATTCTCTCCAATCGCCAACAAAAGTTCGCCTCGATTCGAGTGGATGCGATTGACTATCGAGGTCAATCGTCCCATGACTCCTGTGTTCATTGGGTGGCGGAGAGATGGCACAAATTGCTATTCGTCGATGCCGCTCCGCTCATCATCAATCGATTGATGAATCCAGTCTGGTTTGAACTCAGTGTATTGACCGAAGTATGCAAACGGCTGCAATCAGGCGATTTATACATCGATAACAGCATAAAGTACGATGACTACCGGACGCATCTTGTCGATGACGCCACGTTCAAACAAGAACTTCCGCAGTTCTGCCAAGAGACAAACCTACCCGTAGACGCGAAGGTGTTCGCTAAACAACTAAAGGATCGTTTCGTAGCCCAGGCTGATGCGACGGACAAACGCTTTGCCGACGACCAATACGTTGTCATTGAGAAAGGGAGGCTGGTGCTTAAACGACGGCCATCCAAAGTATCTCCCAAACATCTTGATAAACTTGACAAGGCATTGCAACAACAACTGCCGGAGATCAGCATTATCGATCTTCTGGTCGATGCCACAAAATGGCTACCACTGAAACGGTTCTTTGGACCTTTGTCCGGTCACCAGGGGCAGCTCTCCGACTTCGACAAGCGATTAGTGATCAGCTTGTTTTGTTACGGTTGCAACCTGGGACCCACGCAAACAGCCCGATCCATTGAGGGATTCAGTCGTAAACAAATCGCTTATCTTAACCTGAGCCATACCAGCGAAAAGGATCTGGTGGATGCCACCACTCAAGTGATCAACGCCTACAACCAGTACGATCTGCCAGGATACTGGGGAACCGGTAACACGGCTTCAGTTGATGGCACACGATTCGACATGTACGAGCAGAATCTGTTATCGGAATACCACATTCGGTATGCCTCCTACGGCGGTGTTGGCTATTATTTGGTCAGCGATAACTACATCGCACTGTTCAGCCGCTTTATTCCGTGTGGTGTGCGAGAAGCGGTTCACTTGATCGATGGCCTGATGGAGAACGAGTCGGATATTCAGCCGACACGTATTCATGGCGATACGCATGCACAAAGTACCGTCGTATTCGGTATCGCCCATTTGCTTGGCATCAAGCTCATGCCCAGAATCAGGGATATCAACTCGCTGATATTGTTCAAACCGGATCGGCGTCAAGCCTACGAGCATATTGATGCCATCTTGTCTGACGGTATTAACTACGATTTGATTCGCAATCATTATCGGGAGATGCTACGCGTCATCATATCGATCAAACTCGGCAAAGTCACCGCGTCGACTATCATTCGCCGATTGGGCTCTGAAGGTGTTCGCAACAATTTGTTTTTTGCTTTTCGAGAGCTCGGTCGTGTCGTGCGAACGCAGTACCTGCTGGAGTACATTCAGGATATCGAGATGCGTGAAACAGTCAACGCAGCAACGTGCAAGAGCGAGGAATTTAATAATTTTCTGCAGTGGATATTCTTCTACAACAGCGGCATTATCCAGGAGAATCTTCGCCATGAACAAGTCAAAATCGTCAAGTACAATCACCTGGTTGCAAACCTGATTGTTTTGCACAATGTGAATGCCATGACCAAGGTACTGAAACGGTTAAGGCGCAACGATTTTGACGTCACCCCGGAAATGCTGGCAGCTCTGTCACCCTATCGGACAAGCCATATCAACTTGCTGGGGCAGTACCCACTCGAGACAAACAGACGCGTCAAAGCGCAGATATATCGCTTATAGGGCCAAAATTTACCCTAAATTTGTGCATTTTTTATTCATATAAATCAGGCACTTGATCTGAATAAGTGTCTGATTTGTCACGAATGTTGGCCGTACTTCTAACTGCGGCATTAGGTTTTGCAGTCGCTCCACTGTCAGCAAGTGCAGACTGGGGACCATGGGATAATAACAGTAACAATAACCATTGGAACAATGACGGTTACGG
>WTCC01000180.1 GCA_013138755.1 Gammaproteobacteria bacterium | reverse complement strand
CACAGTTTGTGCTTGCCATTAAGGCTGATGTAGCACAGGAAATGCTACAGAGCACCTTTCCATCACAGATAAAAATTGGCGCTGTGGAACATATTCGTCAAATGGTTAACTCGGGATTACCCGGTATCGGGCTACGCCTGCTGCCCGTTGCACCTCGACAAATCCCATACCATGCAGGTTTTACTTATTTTGAACTGGATAAAAGCAGTAGCCACTGGCAAGGCCTTGAACAATCCAGCACATTCGCGATGCATGTAGCGGGTGACTTCCCGGGTTTAAAGCTGGAATTCTGGAGTATAAAAGGATAACCATCGTGGCTAATGATAACTCCACTGAATACCCGGGCGATGATGACAGGACCATCTTTATTCCCAAACCAAGTGGACGTGGACCGGCGTCAATGGCATCCCCGCCTCCCTCAACACCTCCACCACCTGCCCCACCGTCACCACCGTTAAACTACAACAATCCACATGTAGGTGAATTCACCGCATCAGGGGTTAATCCCCTGGTCAGTGCAGCGGCAGGGCTGCTGGCATTACCTCCCCAATTTCTCACCATGGCCTCACATAGTGATGTGGCAGGATTACGTAACCAGGTTCTGGAAGAAATAAAAACCTTTGAAAACAATGCCCGACTGCTGGGTATAAATCCCGATGTGACCTATACCAGTCGATATATCCTTTGTACATACATCGACGAAGCGGTACTTAATACCATCTGGGGAAGCAGCAGCAGCTGGGCCAGCCAAAGCTTACTCAGCACCCTGCATAATGAGACCAGCGGTGGTGAAACATTTTTTGTTATCCTGGACAAATTGTTAAGAGATACGAACGCCAGTCTTGAGCTTATAGAGTTGATGTTTATTTGCATTAGTCTGGGCTTCAAAGGCAGTTATGCGGTGATGGATCGCGGCCATGAGAAGCTGGAAGAACTCAGAAATATTGTCTTTGAACATATTCGCCGGCGCCGCGGAGAATTTCCGCAGGAGCTTTCTCCCCATTGGCAGAGCCAGTCAAATCAGCGTACCTCGCTACGTAATTCTGTTCCTTTGTGGGTCGTTGTGGCTGTCGCCAGCGCATTATTACTGGTCATTTTTTTTGGCTTTACCCTGGTACTGGACGAAACAGCGGACCCTGTCTACGAGGCGCTGGAAGATGTTGCCAGGTTACCGACAGTCGATTTACCCATTGATTGACGAAACCAACATTAACAAAGAACAGGTACAAAAGGGTGTTTAAAACATGTGCACTGATCGAAAATCCAGTATCGATTTACGCCTGGCAGTGCCATCTACTATGGCACTCATAAACCAAAGGAAACTCTGACAAGATGAAACGACTGTTTCAAATCCTGACCCAGAAATGGATTATCAGTAGCATCGGTATCATCGCCATCATAATCTTAATCTGGTTTGGCGGCCCCTATCTGGGCCTGGGTGACAGCAAACCCCTTAGCACACCATTCAACAGACTACTGGCAATTTTAGTGGTGATGCTCTTCTGGGGTTTCAACAATCTTCGCTTACGTTTTAAGGCTACCCAGGCAAACTCTGCGATGATCGACAAGCTCATCTCGGCACCAGACGCCCCCTCAGAAACGGCCCCCGACGTTTAAGCAGAAGAAGTCGCATTGCTTCGAGAGCGTTTTGGCAAAGCATTAGAACACCTGAAACAAACCAGCCTGCAGGGCCGTTTCTTTGGCAAGCAATACCTGTATGAACTGCCCTGGTACATTATTATTGGCCCCCCGGGCTGTGGTAAAACAACCTTGCTGGAAACCTCGGGACTTGAGTTCCCCCTTGATGAATACCATGCAGATAAAAAGATCAGCGGTGTTGGCGGCACCCGAAATTGCGACTGGTGGTTTACCAATGATGCCGTATTGCTCGACACAGCCGGCCGCTATACCACACAGGACAGTGATGCCGAAGCAGACAGTGGTGCATGGCTGGGTTTTCTGGATCTGCTAAGTAAACAACGGCCACGCCGGCCTCTCAACGGTATTATCATCGCCATCAGTGCAGAAGACCTGTTAACAAAATCACAACAGGATAGAGACCTCCATGCACACACTATCCGTCAACGAATGCAGGAACTCTATACCCGCCTCGGCATGCGAATTCCGGTTTATTTTCTGCTGACCAAGATGGACCTGGTTGCCGGTTTCTCGGATTTTTCGATGATATGGGCAAGGAACTACGCACCCAGGTATGGGGCATCACCTTCCCACAGGACCCGACACAGTCATCCAATGATGTATTAGCACAGTTTAGTGGCGAATTTGATGCACTGGTGGAATCACTTAATGCCCGACAGTTATGGCGCATTTATCAGGAAAGGGATCTGGGCCGTCGCAGCCTGATTAATGGTTTTCCACAGCAGATGGCCAGCGTTAAACCCCTACTTGAGGATTTCCTGCAAAAAGTTTTTAGCCAAAACCGCTATGAAAAATCGCCGTGGTTACGTGGCGTCTATTTCACCAGTGGTACCCAACAGGGTAGCCCTATTGATCGCGTCATGAG
Organism: Gammaproteobacteria bacterium; assembly: GCA_013138755.1. Taxonomy (GTDB): domain Bacteria; phylum Pseudomonadota; class Gammaproteobacteria; order SZUA-229; family SZUA-229. Next base: position 566 of record WTCC01000180.1, on the reverse strand, counting down.
TTCACTGGCGGGTTCTTTCGGTATCAGCCTTCAAGCGCTGCCTTCCTACCAGGGACATTCACGGAGTTACTTTATTACCCGACTGTTCAAGGACATTCTGTTTAAGGAGTCTGAACTGGCGGGTGCAAATGTACGTTATGAAAGACAGCGCCTATGGATAGAACGTGCTGCCTATGCCGTCACCATCGGGGTTACTCTGGCCATTATCCTGGCCTGGTCTGCCGGCTTTACACGCAATGAGATATGGATCAATAAGCTGGAAAACAGGATCGAAAGTTATCACAAGATAGTGGAAAACCTGGAACCACAGCCTCGTCTCAGCGAAATCGGCAGTGTACTTCAGGCGGCCAAAGACATCAGCCTGGTTTACGGCGAAAAACTGGAAGCATCAAGCTGGCAGTTGGGCATGGGTTCATATCAAACATACAAACTGGGAGATGATTTTTTCTTCATGTCAGTCCGCCTTACCCCACACGCTAGGCTTCTTTGCCGTATATCTCTTTGAATTTTTCGTCATCGATGGCTTTTGGCGAACCATCGAACATCATTATCCCTTCATTGAGGGC
>WTCC01000342.1 GCA_013138755.1 Gammaproteobacteria bacterium | reverse complement strand
AGGCCCTGGTTCATATGGTCCACCTCCGGGTTATTATGGCCCTGGTCCTGGTTCATACGGTCCACCTCCGGGTTATTATGGCCCTGGTCCTGGCGCATACGGTCAGCCTCCTGGTTATGGGCAACGTGGTCCAGCTCCTCAGCAAATGCCACAACAAGCACCGCAGCAGTAGGCTATTAGTTACGCAATTTAGCATGTAAGCTGCAAAAAAGCCCTCGATTACGAGGGCTTTTTTTTGGTTAATTTAAGACAAAGTATTGTCTAAAGTGGCTTGTAGCTTATTTCATTAATAATGTACTTGCTTTTCATCTCGCCTTCTTTTGTGCTGACTGATATTGATATTTCATCATCCAGGGTTTTTCCCAGTAGCGCTTTTCCCATTGGTGAATCCATGCTGATGTAGTTCAATTTGGGGTCAAATTCATCTGGTCCGACAATCCGATAGGTTTTTTCGCTACCATCTTTCTCTTCAACGGTCACCCAGGCACCAAAAAAGACTTTGTCCGTATCGGTTGGTATACGGTCGACAACAGTCATATTTTCCAGTCTTTTGCGTAAAAAACGTACTCTAGCGTCTATTTCCCTGAGTTCTTTTTTGCGGTAAATATACTCGGCATTTTCCGAGCGATCGCCTTCTGCTGCGGCTTCCGAGAGTATCCGCGTCACTTCAGGGCGTTTTTTCTTCCACAGATAATCGTGTTCTTCATCCAGGCGTTTATAGCCTTCAGCTGTGATATATTTTGAACCTACGGGTTGGGGGGGTCTGTATCTGCCCATTTTTTATTGTTTCATCTGTTGGTTATGTATGTGTCAGAAAGTTGATTTTACCGAAATTCCAGATTGGGTGTGCTGGATTGCGCAAGATGCGAGCGGAATTTGGTGGGGTTATCAGGTTGAGCCAAATCTTTCGCATCTAAGCTGGTATGAGAATGAAGTCGGTGATAGTGTTAATCTCGGATTGGGGATTAAAGACGTTAACTGGTTGTTAACGTTAAAACGAATAAAGTAAAAATCAAGTAGTTATTTGTGTTTCATAAAATATTTATAAGATGTATGCTATAAGTTAGAGTGATAACGATAATTATAAAAGGGCAATAAAATGGAAACAAAAAATTTGCAGAAAGGCGCACAGGCTAAGATTGCGAGTACTGGGCAGATTGTTGAAGTGAAACGCGTCAGTAATCACGGGTTTTCAGTGGTCCGTTTTCAAACAGGGGGTGATTATATGATATTGAATGATCGTCTTGAAAACGTTGAGAAGGAAGAAGTACAGCATTAAACCTGATTGTAACCCAGTCTGTAACACTCAGTGCTGCATGTAATCACGCTTAGGTGATTAGTTAGTATTCTAACCAGGCAATTGAAGTATAAAAAACTTCAATTGCCTTTTTCTTGACTTAAATAATGTAAAAGCGCCAGATATAGTCATCTGCAAAATATCGTTTGATATCAATTCAAGTGAAGGTATTGGCTATGTTTAAAAAAAACATCAGTAGTAATGTGGAAGCTGTTGAACGCCGCATGCATTGGCGAGACAGGCGAGCGGGAAGTGATAGACGATGTTTGGCGCGGTTAAATCTACAAAGCCTTGAATGCAGAAGTCTGCAGCCACGAAGAGCTGCAGATGTCAGTGGAGAATTAAATGATGGCGACGTGTGGTGGAATAAGGCCGTCACACCGTATGAATAAATGGAGTGGCCTGATCGTCGTTACAGACGTTCAATAGCCATCGAAGATTTCTTTAACTGCAAAATCAATTCTGGTTCGGATAGCTTCTATCGTTTGTTGCTGTTGCGCATCGCCCACTGCGTATCCTATCCAAACTGTGTAACCAGTATTGGCATCGACTAATGCAATAAGTAGCGCCGCTTTAGGTACGTTAGTGACTATTTTTTTATCACTGTTTGGGTTCTCTTTTAGCTCGAGAACGCTGGTGTCAATACCGGCTGCAAAGGCGACTAGTAAATCTGGCTGACTTGTGACCTGAATAAGGCCGCGTGCCCGAAGTTCCCTATTGATGACAAATTTCACTTCTTCATCAGTGTCTAAAGTCGGTTGTTCCCATTGGCCAACAGGGTCAAAAATAATCTGTGCACTGCCAGCCCAGGCATAGGTTTTATAAGCATGGTAGTTAACGTCTGGGTTTGCATGTGTCTCAACGACGATGTCATCAGTTAAAGTCGCGCAAGATGATGTGGCTAAGATACTTAGCGTTAGCGCAATAAAGATAATTATTTTAAAAAGAGAGTTCATCTGTAACCTATTTTAAACGGGTGATTTAATTTTAAAGAAGATAGCATATAACACCGGCACCACAATTAGCGTCAGTGCTGAGGCGAAGCCTAATCCAAACATTATTACGACTGCCATATCCAAAAAGAATACATCGCTTAATAAAGGCGCCATACCAAGTATGGTAGTACTGGCGGCCATCATTACCGGTCGCATTCTAGATACAGATGAATCGAGTATGGCGGTGTGACGTTCCTTACCGGTATCGATCTGTGTGTCTATTTCATCGATTAATACGATTGCATTTTTAATCAACAAACCGACCAGACTTAAACCACCGAGTAGACCCATGAATCCGAATGCGACATCCATGGATAACAGTCCAGCAGTAATACCGATAATTGCGAGTGGCACAGTTAGCCAGATGATCAGGGGTTGACGTACTTTACCGAACAGTAAAATTACGACGATAATCATCGCCAGGAATCCAGCCGGTAATGAAGAACTGATGGCTGCATTGGCATCACGTGCGTCTTCGTATTCACCGCCCCATTCAAGAAAATAGCCAGGAGGTAGTTGCATATTATCTATCTGTGGTTTTAAGCGTTCAAATAGAGCGGTGGCTAATCCATGTCCTGGATCACAGGATGGTGTGATGGTATAGATGCGATTCCGTTTTTTAATTTTTGCATCGGCCCATTCGACTTTAAAGTCTGAGACAACTTGCCCGATAGGAACGGTTTCTCTTAACACAGGGCTATATACTGAGATATCACGTATCGCAGCAACATCCTGGCGTTCTACAGAGGGAGGCAACATGATGATAGGTAAAAGACGAATGCCATCTTTAAATAAGCCAATCTGTTGGCCATCAAATGAAGTCAGCATTGCTTTGCTAACGTTTTCTCTTGTTATGCCTAACTGGCGCGCCGCTTTTTCATTGTAGATGGGGCGTAATACTTTAACAGGTTGGCGCCAGTCATCTTTGATGTTGATGGCGCCACCATCATCGGCCATGATCTGTTGAACTTTTTCAGAGAGTTGTCTCAACACCACTGGGTCGGGTCCATTCAAGCGAGCCTCAATTTTGGCGTCACGTCCGGGGCCTATACGCAGAGGTTTTGTTTTAGGTTCTGAATCAGGGAAATGTACTGCAGCGTACTCAAGCGCCTTCTGTTCTAGACGTGGAATGTCGGCCAATGATTTTGCAGTGACGATTATCTGGCCGTAAGCAGTAGAAGAAGATTCAGGGCTGTACACCAGAGTAAAACGTGTTGCCCCAGCACCGATGAAAGACGTTGTGCTTTCAACACCATCTAGTGTATGCAGGTAGTTTTCTATCTGGACAACGTCGTCGCGCGTTTTACGTATATCGGTGCCCTCAACATTCCACATGTCAAAGAAAAACATCGGCGTATTAGAGTCGGGGAAAAAGCTTTGTTTTACATAACCAAAACCAAAGATCGATGAGGCAAACATGACGATGACAATGGATAAAGTAACCCAGCGGAAATGAATAGCGGTGCTCAACAGACCTCGATATTTTCTGAATAAGTAGCCACCGTAGGGATCGGTCTGCTCCTCACCGGGTTTGTCTGCTTTTAAAAATTGCACACATAATAAAGGTGTCATGGTGACAGCCGTAAACCATGACAGTAGTAATGAGATTAAGATGACCCAGAAAAGTGAATTGGCAAATTCACCCGTGGCATCCTCAGATAATCCGATAGCAGCAAAGGCAAGTATGCCGACGATGGTGCCACCGAGCAGTGGCCACATGGTTGCACTGACCACTTCGCCAGCAGCCTTCAGTCCGTCTTCGCCGCGTTTGATACGAACCAGCATACCTTCGGCGACAACGATGGCATTATCAACCAGCATACCGAGCGCGATGATGAGTGCGCCAAGTGAAATACGTTGTAGATCGATACCTTGATAGTTCATGAACCATACAGTGGCGGAAACAGTAATGAGCAGGATGGCACCGATGATAAGACCGGTTCGCAGTCCCATAAAAAATAGCAGAACGACGATAACGATAACTAGCGCAGCGATGACGTTGATGATAAAGCCACCGACTGATTCATCGACGATTTTAGGCTGGTCATAGATTGCATCAAGGTTCATGCCGACAGGTGTGACGGTCTGTAATTCTTGCAGGCGATGATCAAGACGCTCACCAACTGCAACAACGTTTTCTCCAGACAGCATGGATATACCGACGGTTAGTGCGGGTTTGCCATTGCGGTAAGTGTAAAAGTTAGGTGTTTCTTCATAAGCTCGACGCACGGTTGCAATATCTTTAATGCGAACAAGTGAATGACCAGTGCCGCTAAGTAGTAATTCGCCTATTTCCTGGGTCGATAATAGTTGACCGGTCGGGTTGATACGGATGTATTCATCACCGACGCGTACATTGCCAGAATTAGAAACCAGATTTTGTGATTTTAATACCTGGCTGAACTCCTCATTTGATATGCCGAGTTTTGCCATATTGGCGCGTGAGAATTCCAGATAGACAACTTCTTTTATGTCGCCACCGATGGTTATTTTTCTGACGCCGGGAACGAGTAATAACTGTTCCTTTAATATATCGGCGTAATCTTTTAACTCACGGTAAGTGTAACCTTCACCGCTCAGTGCATAAAAAAGACCAAAGACGTCGCCGAAGTCATCGAATACGATTGACGTATTAGCGCCAGGGGGTAGTTCGACCTGCATATCATTTATCTTTCGCCGAAGCTCATCCCAGATATTGGGGAATTCTGGTTTTTTATATTTATCTTTTATTACGACAGTAATCTCTGAGTAGCCGTCCTGAGAGATGGACTCAACACGCTTTAATTGTTGCAGCTGTTGCACAGCATTTTCGACGTGGTAGGTAACTTCTCGTTCGACTTCTATCGGTGTTGCACCTGGGTAGGTGGTAACAACTTTTGCTTCTTTAATGGTGAACTCAGGGTCTTCGAGACGACTGATTTC
>WTCC01000261.1 GCA_013138755.1 Gammaproteobacteria bacterium | reverse complement strand
AGGAAAACCATGACTGAAAGTATCAATTGGAGTTTGAATGTACAGGTTATCGGAGGCCCTAAAGTGATGGCTTCTGATACTAAAGAAATTGAAGCCTATGACAAGATCGAAGTTACCATTGAAGCAGGTACTACGGAACAAGTGGAGATCCAGCCAGGAGGGGATGGCAGAGTTCAATTTCTGCTTATAAAATCTGATACATACAGTAATGATATTGAAAAGCTGACATATAAGGTCAATGAACTAACAACAATCATAGAACTGGATGCACTGCAGGTTTTTATTGGCAATGGTGCGGTAGAGTTGCTCACAAAGCCACCTGAAAAGCTAGTGTTTACAAATGATTTAGCAACTCCTGTTTCTATTGAGATCCTTGTGGGCAGGATGGCCATTGTGCCACCGGAATGATTTTAAAAGTAAGAAGTTTAAAGGAGAAATTGATATGCCAATAGCAATAAGTTATCCGGGCGGATATATTGAAGAAATACCAAGTGGAGGGCGTGCGATCGTAGGGGTTGCAACCTCAATTACAGCCTTTATAGGACGTGCACTCAGAGGACCTGTAGATGAACCGATCACCATCAATAGTTATGGGGACTATGAGCGCATTTTCGGAGGACTGTGGCTTAAAAGTCCGATGAGCTTTGCAGTTCGGGACTTTTATTTGAACGGCGGCAGCCAGGCCATTATTGTGCGTCTTTTTCAGGATGTTCTACCTCAAATTGCAGAGATAAACGCTAACGGACTGACACTCGAAGCCGCATATCCAGGTACGTGGGGCAATTACCTGCGTGCCCGGATCGATTATGATGTGTCAGAAGATAAAGCGGCAGATTTTGGACTTCAGGAAACTGACCTTTTCAATTTAACCATTAGGGACACAAAAACTGGAGAGACAGAGCAATTCAGGAATGTTACTATCTTGGAGAGTCCACAACAGATTAATAAAGTACTTGAGAACAGGTCTAACTTGATGAGGGTGTACAAATCAGAATTCCCTCCAGATCTTCCTTTCCCCAATAAAACCAATAGACCCGATAAACACGACGATCCTGCTTCAGGTAATGACACCTGGGAGAATAATACTCTATCATCACCAGTGGATCATGAAGCTTCTGATGGCGAAATACTAACAAAGGACGCCTTTATAAATGATAAAGAAAAAAACAAAGAGGGATTGTACGCTCTGGAAAAAGCTGACCTATTCAACCTTCTATGTATTCCGCCCCACGAGTTAGAAGGTGACATCGAACTTAAAGGTGACATCGAATCGGATTTAATAGGAGTTGCCGCGAAGTATTGCGAGGACCGACGTGCTATGTTCATAGTAGATTCACCTGCTAATTGGAGCAATAAGAAAATGGCAAGGGACGAGATTATCAACATTGGAACGAAAAGTAAGAATGCTGCGGTCTTTTTCCCGCGTCTTAGACAGCCTAATCCAAAGCGCAGTAATCAGATAGAAGACTTCGTATCATGTGGGGCAGTGGCTGGTGTATTCTCCCGTACCGATGTGCAGCGGGGAGTATGGAAAGCCCCTGCAGGACTGGAAGCGAGCCTTGTAGGTGTACCCCAATTGAGTGTACCTCTGACAGACATGGAAAATGGCGAATTGAATCCTCTTGGTATCAATTGCATGCGGTCAATGCCGGCCATTGGTCCTGTAGTCTGGGGCTCACGTACTCTCCAGGGGAATGACCGGCTGGCCTCTGAATGGAAATACATCCCTATCAGGCGTCTTGCCCTGTACATTGAAGAGAGTCTATACAGGGGCACGCAATGGGTTGTCTTTGAGCCTAATGATGAACCCCTGTGGGCACAGATACGGCTAAATGTAGGAGCATTCATGCACAATCTTTTCCGTCAGGGTGCCTTCCAGGGCAGTACACCACGGGAAGCCTACTTTGTTAAATGCGATAAAGAGACTACAACCCAGAATGACCGAAACCTTGGTATTGTTAACATTGTTGTCGGGTTTGCACCTCTTAAACCTGCAGAATTCGTGATCATAAAGATACAGCAGATAGCCGGTGATATACAAACCTGAGAGGTGAATTAAGATGGTACAATTTAGTGTAAATGCAGAACGTTTTGATCCATATAAGAACTTCAAATTTCGAGTAAAATGGGATGGACGCTACGTTGCAGGAGTAAGTAAAATCGGTAGCCTGAAACGAACTACAGAGGTCGTAAAACATAGAGAGGGCGGTGATCCCAGCAGCAGCCGCAAGTCGCCTGGAAAAAATGAATATGAGGCAATTTCTCTTGAGCGCGGGGTAACCCATGACACGGAATTTGAGAAATGGGCAAATAAGATATGGAATTATGGTTCCGGCCTGGGTGCTGAAGTCTCACTTAAGGATTTCCGCAAAGACATTATTATTGAGGTCTATAATGAAGCCGGTCAACTGGCTATTGCATATAAGGTATATCGCTGCTGGGTCTCAGAATACACGTCACTTCCTGATCTTGATGCCAATGCTAATGCAGTGGCGATCCAATCAATAAAACTTGAAAATGAAGGCTGGGAACGCGATTACGAGGTGGGTGAGCCCACTGAGCCAAGCTTCTCCGAACCATCGTAATATCTTAACATGAATAACCTCTCTGCGTCAGAATTGTTGAACATCTGGGAACAAGGGAGAAGTAAGACATTAGCCAGCCAGGCACTTTTACTTCTGTCAGCTTCCTGCCCTGAAACACCAATAGATACATTGGCAGAACTCAGCATCGGCCATCGAGATGCTCTTTTGTTGACCCTGCGTGAGAAGACCTTTGGACAGCCCTTAAACGGAATATCGACCTGTCCGGAATGTGGTGAACAACTGGAATTAACAATGAAAGTCGCTGACATCCTGGTAGAAAAAAAGATCGGACCAAACAGAGAACTGACAACAACTATTGATAGCTATGAAGTGAAATTTCGTTTACCAGATAGTACAGACATCGCTTTTTTGGATGAAACCATAGATATGGCTACTGCCAGACAGGAGATAAATGACCGCTGTATCCTATCAATATGCGATACAAGTGAGAGTAAAGAAATTTCTATTGACGGTCTGCCTGTTGAGGTGATGAATGAAATTTTAGACAGGATCGCAAAAGCAGATCCTCAGGCAGATATACTGATAGATCTTTCCTGCCCCTCATGCAGCAAAGAATGGCAGATGGGATTTGATATTGTTTCGTTCTTCTGGAGCGAGATAAATACATGGGCATATAGAATACTGTATGAAGTCCGAAATCTCGCAATGGCATATGGATGGAGTGAAAGAGATATCCTGGCTATGAGTCCCTGGAGGCGACAGATTTACCTGGAGATGATGAACGGATGAATGATTACATTGAACGTTTGATCGGTAGAAGCCTGAATAAATCTCATGTAATTCAACCCAGATTACCTGCAATATTTGAACCACAAACAAATGACGAACCGGTTTTCTATAAAAGAAAAGTTGATATTGAGCCTTCATATCACTCGTCAAAGGAAGATGATGTACTTATCGCGCCTCTGCCTGAAACGGATAAGCAAATATCATCCGCCGATCCGGTGATAAAAAGTATCAAAACCGGAAAAAATGATCTGAGATCACATAAATCAGACAGATCAGAATCCAGCATACAAAAATATCTGACCGGCCCAGATAGAAGTGAACTCGAAGAGCCCGTCCCATCATTGAACTTTACGCATACAAAAACTGAATATCCGGAAGAGTTCAGGGATACGATAGCCGATAAGAATGTACCCAATGAAAATGTAGCTCATGAAATATCATTTGGAGCTGACAATAAACGTGGAGAAAATCCCGAACTCATAAGACCCACAAATTTTATCGACCAGACAATTGAAACCGAATCCATAACTGAAGACTCAATTTCAAAAAAAATCGCAACTCAAAAGCTCGAAGATAAGACACTGGAGAAAATAAGTGACCGGTTCACTCCTTCTCATTTATCAATGAATGAGATTAATATACAACAACATGAGGAAAAAACGAAAAGCAGTTCAGATCACAGGCTAGATGGAAGGTTAAATAGCAATTCAAATATTAAAAATATCAACCACACATTAAGTTTCAGCAAAAAAAATTCCGATCAGAAAAATGGATTACAGAATTCTAATGATCCGGAATCAGCCTCTGGTCCATTTAAAGGAAAACTGGTAACTGGATCAGGGATCCAATGGAATAATCAAACATGTTTGGTCAGCAATGATAATTTAGAACAGCAAGAATCTGTAATTCGTGTAAATATCGGCAGGATCGAAGTCAGGGCAGTTCAACCTCCAACACCACCTCCTCAACCTCAAAGTAAACAATTTAAACCAATATTGTCCCTGGATGATTATTTAAGCCAACGAAATGGAGTCTGATCATGAGTAATGCTCTTGCTATTGCATCAGTAACTGCTGTGTTAAAAGATCTGCTTGATAATGCTGTGATCGATCATTCCCTCAGCACAGTAGTTGGCGACCAGATTACTATCACTGCACTGCCTCCAGACCGCATCAGGACAGGCGGGAATGAAATCGTACAGCTTAATCTGTTTTTATATAATGTGGCACCGAACCCGGGATGGCGTAATGTCGGTCTGCCTTCTCGTAACAATGAAGGCCAACAACTGACCAACCCACCGCTTGCCATTGATCTATATTACCTGCTGTCGGCATATGGCAGAGAGGATTTTGATAGTGAGATATTACTGGGTTATGCAATGCAGACGCTGCATGAGATGCCTGTTCTGACCCGTGATGCGATCCGCAAGGCACTGGAGCCAATCTCCCCTGTAGACGGAAGCAGCCTGCCTGAAGGAATGAAGGATCTGTCTGCATCTGATCTTGCCGAGCAGGTTGAGATGATCAAGATAACCCCCCACACGATCAGCACAGAGGAAATATCAAAATTATGGTCAGCATTTCAGGCAAATTACCGTCCATCGGTCGCATACCATGTATCGGTCGTGCTTATTGAAAGTAAATACCAGACCCGCTCGCCCCTACCTGTACTCTCCCGCGGGCGTCCTGATTCAATTACAGGCCGTGATGAAGGTGTGATAACGCAGCCGGACCTACTACCACCGTTTCCTACTATCCAGGAAGTAAAACCGCCTGATAATCAGCCGGCCATCCGTATGAGTGAACGTTTGGTTGTAAGTGGTCATCACCTGGATGGTGATCAGGTAGCAGTGCTATTTACACATGTACGATCATCAAACGCACTGGAACTCCCTGCATCTTCAGGTGCAACATCAACAGAGTTTAAGGTAGATATCCCGGAGGATCCTGCTACAGGCCCGGTCGATCCGGAATCACCAGTGAATCCTGATAACTGGCAGGCTGGTATCTACAGCATAAGCGGAGTGATCAAGCGTACTGATCAGCCGGACAGAACCACTAATGAGCTTTCTATTGCGCTGGCACCGCTTATCAGATCGATCACTACAAGTGTCACGGACGGAGTAGTAACCCTGAGTGTAATATGTAGTCCGAAAGTTTGGAAAAAACAGCAAGTAAGCCTGGTAGTTGTTGATCGTACGATCAACGCCGAGACGATAATGCAGGACAAGACTGATACTCTAACATTCAAATCAACCGACCTACCCTCGGGAGCGCAGTGGGTACGGCTGCGTGTGGATGGCATCGAAAGTATATTGATCGATCGAAGTGGTCCGGTGCCGGTCTTTAATTCATCGGATCAGGTGGTGATTCCATGACCTCATTAGCAGCACCAGAAATAGACTGGCTTGAGGCTAACCAGAAATACATGTCAGCAGCCTTAGCTGTTGTGCGCAGTGAGTTGAAGAGTCATGTACAGCGCTCTGAAAATACCCAAAAAGTAGATGATCAGATCAATGCGGCACGCCAGGCTATGCAAGAGACGAAATCCGTTACGTCTTCACCTTTTCCACTGGATGTGCTGTGCACAACATTTGGCCTGTCACTTTTCGAGCGTGATGTGCTGCTGTTATGTGCAGGAATGGAGCTGGATTGTACCTTCCCGCAGGCATGTGCAGATGCACAGGGTGATCCGTCGAGTGCTTA
>WTCC01000297.1 GCA_013138755.1 Gammaproteobacteria bacterium | reverse complement strand
TACTTCTCAACTTTAAGCCTGAGTAGCTTTGCTCTACTGTATAGCAATGAGGCTTTTTTCTCTCTTTCAACCGCCTTCTCGTATTGCTCGACAATATTCATTTACTAAGGCCTTTAACTAGATGTTGCGCCATCTCTTCAGGGGATAGATTCAACGCCTCCATCTCGGCTGTTAATAGATCTATTATCTCGGCGTCAATTTCTTCAATCGTTTGTTCTTTCTGGATGGTTAGCTTCTCGCCTGGCTTCCTGCCTGAGTAATCCATTAATGCAATCGCACACTTGGCCTGTACGCTTTCACTCTGTGCGCCCGTAGCAAGTCCTTTAAGAACCGAATAACCGAGATTAGCGCCCTCATTAATCATCTCATCAAGACGTTCATCAATCCGCTTTTGGAGGCGGCTATGGATACGGTAGGCTTCCTGCGCTATGTACTCACCCACGTAACCAGCTTTCTCTAATGCTGCGCTCTTACCGTCCTTTGGATTCTCACAGAAGGCTTCTATGTAGGCTTCATCTCGAACCTGATATTCTGAAATGTCTTTGCGAATCATAGGGATAACCTCAACACCATACTTACTATAAATATATGATATTAGATTATCACAAATGTTCTCATTTTGTTCTCACTACGAGTTATTGCTTTATATGCAAATGGCCGTTGTCGACCCAAAGCGGACGTTCAGCTAAGTAGATTCAGATCTTATTTTGTGTTCGCCACGCTTTACGTTTTAACTAAACTGAGAAAAGTTGAGATCCATGGATCTTCCTGATGTGCGTTATTATAAATAGTGCAATCAAAAAAGTACGATAACAGTGTGTTGCAAGCATGTTAAGGAAAACATCACCATGCGCGGTTTATAACGAGGCCAGCCCACCAAAGATCACGGGAATTAGGTCCCTTGATTTCTGGAGTTGTTCCGCGAACGAATAAACTAACTCGAAGATTATCACCAAATTCTCGTGTAACACCGACTGTGCCACCAACCAGTGTTTGCTCGATCTCGTCATGTGATAAAGTATGCACGCTATCACGGAACTGACCCTGTAGCAGCGAACTGTAAAATCGATACTTGATGTTTACACCAGCAAAGATATAAAACTCAGGCTTACTGCCAGCCATGCCACGAATGCTTGTTGCTGCTGAAGTTATATACTCATGATGTGATGGATTAAAGCTCCACCAGGGTGTATTAAGTCTTCCCCATCGCCAGTTTAAACCCGCGTTAACATCCGTTGAATAACCTGCGTTTGCTTCAAGGTGTGTACTTATCTGATAATTTTCAGTGCTGGACTGTTTGTCTTGTGCAGATAATGTCAACATTGCAGTCGGCTCTCCACCTGCAGAGATCTGATTATCCCAACCATTGGTTCCATTTGCACCCACAATATGATGTATTCCACTCTGTATTTCACTGGCTAGCTTAAGACCTAGCAGACCAAGTGATAAACTTGAGCGATACGCCCTGTCCTCCGCAACGTGAACAGTTAGCTCGGTATTACTAATGAATAACAGGCTTGCGAAAGGTCTGTCATCCAGAACGGGCTGTGTCGCTGTAATATCTTCGGGTGTAAAAGAAATGAGGCCATATTGCACGCTGTGTTTTTTTATTTCTGTTTCTGCCTCATTTCCTAAATCGATATTATCAAATATCCACGCACGCACCGGATCTATATTCAGCCAGCCAGATTGCGCTCGACTTCCGGATACTGATAAGGCGATGCCGGCTGTATAGTCCCTATCCTGAATATGCCGTTGAAAAATATTATTATCGATGTTTAATTGCCAGCCACTATTATATTTTTCTGAATCAGCACAGGCTGTATTTTGGTGAGCTTCTCCTAGTAAATAAATGCATAAAATAAAAAAGACGTAAGGATTGTTTCTTTCCATTTGTGATGATATTAGTGTTTAATCAAAAGTGATACTGCAGGTAGAGTTATTTTATTTTAATCTATTATGTACTGAATGATGAGAGTTTCGCACCACCCTGATAAGGTTGAATCCCTATCAGGGTGATAGCGCTCAACAAACTCTGTATGTCTTAAAAGGTAAAGGCTGAAAACTGAACTGAATGACCGTTAATGGTCTAAGCGACCACTGAAATATTCCGGAGTAAGCAATCTGCTATCAGGAGTAAGCAATCTACTAAAGGGTCGCTAACCGACCCGTAGCGGATAGTTAGCCATCACTATGACATAATTCCATCTGAGCAGTATTTTGTAGCAAATTATCAAACAATGAAAAAAACTACTTTATCAATTTCATTCTTTTTATTATTAACTGGTTTTGTTTCTTCTTATTTTATTTTCAAGGATGACAGAGTCAAAGCCTACATTGATACAAGGGAAGCTATACCTGCCAGAAAGCCAAGCACTACTAACAATCCATTTGTAGTAGAAACTGACGGTATCGTTAAAAATACAACTCGAATAGAAAGTTTAGAGCTTGAGTTGTCTCTCATCAAGCAGCAGTTACAACAAATTGATTCAGCATTATTGGATGCAGCTAAAACCGCTCAAACGATGTCACCCACATCTTCTTCTAACTATCGCAGTAAACGCAGTCGAACTTCTGGTTTAACCAAGCCGAATTATAATCTTGCTAGTTTAATACGTGGTGGAGTTGATCAAACTTTTGCTGAAGACATCGTGCGTAGAAGGAATGGCGTTGAACTAAAGCGTATGGAGCTACAGGATATAGCCAGCAGAGGCGGTTATTTTAATACGCCAAAATATTATGAAGAACTTGACGCCATTAACAGTCAAGTTATTAACCTTAGAGATGAGCTTGGTGAAGATAAGTATGATGATTACCTGTTTAATAGCAGACAGAATAATCGTATAAGTATTTTAAGTGTCATGCTGGGGTCTGCAGCAGAACAAGCTGGCATAATAAGTGAAGATATTGTTTTGAGTTATGACAATACGCGGATATTTAACGCATCAGAATTAATAGAGGCAACAGGGCAAGGGCAACTTGGTGAATATGTGATTATCAGTATTTATAGAAATGGAGAGGTGTTTAGTTTTTCTGTACCACGAGGTCCGTTGGGGATGAAATTACGTGCTACACGTTTAGCGCCTTGAAGTCACTTCATTTCAGCGACCGTTATATCATTATACTGTTAACGATTTATTCAAGGGTCGCTAATCGACCAATAGAGACGTTCAGATAGTGTTTTTTGTATAAGTTGAGCCGTTTCGATTTGCTTAAATTGATAATATGACAAGGAATGTGTAATCTCCAGTAGAAGCAATAATGTACATCTAAGCAGGGAAGATATTTTGTCATATCACATAAGCTATAAAAACAATGGGCTTTTCCTTACACATAAAGAGCTGATAACTATCGATGAAATCCATGAAGCAAACGGCCTCCTGCATGGCCATGAAGAATTTGATTCACACAAATATCAAATTATTAATTTGTTAGACGCAGATTTTTCAACAATAAGTCAAAGCAAATCTATAGAACCGGCAGCAACTGATCTTGTCGCGTCTAAAACCAAATCTAATATTAAAGTAGCACTTGTAGTACGGGAAGCAAAAGCAATCAATTTTTGCAAACTCTATATATCAGAATCAAAGCAACTTGGCTCACCATGGGTCTTCAAAATATTTTCAGATTTAGAAAATTCATTGAAATGGATCAGCACTTAACAAGCAGTGCAAGTTTGTCCCAAATTGTTGAATGTTTACTCTTGGCCGTAAAACGACCGTTGGATAATTCTGTTGTAAACAATTCAGTCAAGGTTCGCGTCGATCAGTTGAAGTCGCAACCAAATGCGACATTCAGATAGTATTTTTCTTTGGAAGTTGAGTTGTCACGATTTGCATAAATTGATAATGAGACAAGTTGTGTGTAATCTGATGTCTGCTAATAAGGAGAATAATCATGTCTGATGAGAAGTTACAACCAGTAGAGTATATGTATACCCTTACCAGTTTTTGGCAAGATCCCGATCGTGTGGCAATACCGTTGGTGTTAGGTAACAGTGCGTTGGCATTAGGTCACGATGTGGTTATCTGGCTGACTTTAGAGGGTGTTAATCTTGCCAAATCAGGTGCAGCAGACACGATTATACCCAAAGGCTTCCCACCAGTTAAAGAATTATTGGCCGCCTTTATTGAAGGTGGTGGACGCATAGGAGTCTGCCCGCCTTGTGGAAAAGTACATGGCGTGAGTGATGACGTTATGATAGATCAAGCAGAATGGATGGGGGCGGCTGCAATGGTTGATGTCTCACAGGGTCGAACCACCTTTTCGTTTTGAGTTCTTGTATTTTCTTTGCAAAGCTAGAAGAAAGGCATGGCCTCCGCTTTGCTGTGGTCACTTAACTTGAACGTCTGTTGTTGGCCCAGACTGTGTGAAAACACAACAATTGATATAAACATCCACATGTAAAGCAACCCATGCTTATCTAAGGAGGCATTGGTTGATGGTATTACTTCATCTTCTTTTATAACCGCCAAAAAGAAACGGCTACAAAAAAGATAGCGGGCTTTGTCATTGCGCTATATGGTGAGCAACGCAGGCTACGCCTGTATCGCTTGAAGTAATGCAGGGATTCCCATTATATTTATCATTCGCTTCATATTGTAAGCAAGTACATGCAGACTCATCTCTGTACTGACATGTTTTAGTGTTCTAGTTTGGAAATGTGTGTATCCCATCCACAACTTTAATGTGCCAAACGGATGTTCAACGGTGTTACGTCGTACTGCCATTCTTTCTGGTTGTTGGTTAATTCGTATTTCGGCAGCATCTAATCCCGCTTCATGTTCCCAACGACTGATACGGCGATTTACTCCCGTTGTACATTGAGATTTTAATGCACAACTGGGGCATGCAGATGACCAGTATCGTCTAATTTTTTTGCCTTTTTCAGTGCTACTAAATCGATATATTGCCCGACTACCACCTGGACATTCGTACTCATCGTTCTCTGGTTTATAGATAAAATCACGTTTACCAAAAAGCCCTTTTGCCTGATTGCTGGAGGTTTGGCATTTAGGCAAGTAAACATTTATATTGGCATCCTCACAGGCTTTTATCTCTTCTCCGTTATAGTAACCACGGTCGGCAACAACCGACAGGTTGTCACTTGCAATGACGTCATTTGCTTGTGTCGATATACTCTTTAACTGTGAACGATCAGTACCAATATTAGTCACTTCGTGTGCAATGATCAGGTGGTGTTTGGTATCAACGGCCGTTTGTACGTTATAGCCAACAATACCTGCACC
>WTCC01000188.1 GCA_013138755.1 Gammaproteobacteria bacterium | reverse complement strand
CCATCCGGACTGCAGGCGCGCATCCCGGTCCATCTCTCTTGCTCTTTGCCTTCGGGTAACTGTTTGGCGTAACGGCCCACGATCTGCTCGAGGGCTTTGAAGCGTCGGTCACGCAATTCCATATTGACACCAGACATTTCCAGAAATCCGGTAAATCTAACCGCCCGCTCAAATGGAATGACGACTGCTTCGTATTCGCTGAGAAAAATAGTCTGCTTCGGTGAAACTGAAGGTTCCTTTATGGTGATTGCATAACCTTTGCCACCGGTTATGGGTACACTGCTTCCCAGTATTTTGGCCAATTTGCCACTCCAGCCTCCGGCGGCCAGAACGAAATGGTCTGCCTCGAGGTCTACCCCGTCGTTCGTTTGCAAAGCGCTTATTTTATTATGTTCATGCGTTGCACCAGTGACACGAATGCCTGTTTTTATTTCACCGCCAAGTTCTTTTATCCGCCTGGCCAGACCGCTGCATACCGTCCTTGGGTGCACACTGGTGAATCCTTCTGACATCTGAACAGCGCCAACAACTCTTTCTGAAAGAAAGGGCTCCCGCTGGCGGGCCTCATCGCCACTGAGTATTTCTGCGGAGGGATCTTGCCCAAAAGCGCCGCTCAAGTTTGCAAATGCCTTTTTACTGGTGAATGCAGTCAGGAATCCGCCAGGATGTTCTTCGTACTCGACGCCGTCTTTTTTGTAATCATCATAGAATTTAAGATTATCTGCACCAAGCTCCTGGAATGCCTTTTTGCCTCGCTCATAATTTCTGTTGTTGCAAGCACCCATGGCACGTAAGCCCCAACCGGCCAATTCAGGTAACTTCAGTGCCGAGAACTGGAACGGGCTTTCGCTACCACGGGTGAGCCACCAGCCGATGCCAGCCATTACATGACGGGGATTGATCATGGGTTCGCCCGCAGCAGGATAGATCATACCGGCATTTCCATGAGAGGCGGCCCAGCCGGGCTCGTTTTCTTCAATCACTGTCACCTGCATGTTCCGCTTAATCAGTTCATATGCTGTGGCAAGACCAATGATTCCAGCACCTATCACAATGACGCTCTGTTTTTTACTACTCATCGTGCTTTACTCCTTTGGCTTCAAGTATCCGCTTTCGCTCACCAAACACGTTTACTGCATGGTGAGGATAGATAGGAAAGATGGTTTCATTTTAACGAGGGCAGCATACGGAAACATGTACCCCGGGATACATTCGGGATACATATTACAGGGCGCGGGGGTAAAGCAAGGGCTATCCGGTTTTCAATCTACAGAGACTGATGACCCTGGAGACAGCATCATGGCGGTTAATGACTGACAGATTATTATAGATAGAGCTGAGCAGATGCCAGTTTACGTCAAGCAAGACATCACCGAATGCGAGCGTACTAAAGGTAACCATTGATTTTTGTGTAAGTCGTTTATAAAACCATAACGTTAAGATGATGGCTGGTAGTTTTCAAGCAGGATGACGGTCTCAAAAACTTCGAGTCACGCCACACCCGGCAAAATGTACCCTATTTGTATCTTGGGATACATGTACCTAAACAACCTTTTCGCTAAACTAAATTCATGTTCTGGTTCTATGAATTTTGGGTAGAGGTCTAACCTTACCAACAAAACAAGAGAAAACACATGAGTGAGCAAGAGGCTTCTGACGCAATGGCGACACAACAAGGTAATGAAAATGTTTCACGTGGCAAAGGCATGATGGACAAATGGCGCATGGCCGATCCTGTAGTCCGTTTTACCTGGACAGTCATCACCCTGATCGTGGTGCTGTTTATCTGGTATGTGGTTGCTGACCGTATCGCACCGTGGACCGACCAGGCGCGTGTAGATGCATGGATAGTGCCCATTTCGCCCAAAGTGTCGGGCAAGGTGATAAAGGTCACCGTGGAACAGGATCAGGAGGTCAAGGCTGGTGACCTGCTGGCAATGATCGATCCCTTGCCCTACGAGCTTTCACTGCAGCGTGCTGAGGCGGCTTTGGCTATCGCCGGGCAGAGCGTCGGTGCTGCAACTGCGACGGTTGAGACTGCCATGGCTGGGGTCATTGAGGCGAAGGCCAGACTCAAAGAATACGAGGTTCAGCTTGCACGGCTGGAAATAGTCTCAAAAAAAGGCGTTATCTCGAAAGCAGAACTTGACAGCGCAAGGGCAGAACGCGAAAGAGCCGGTGCACAATTGAGGAAAGCCAGGGCAGAGCTTGAAAAGGCAAAGCAGGAGCTGGGAATTCAGGGAGAAAATAATCCCCGGCTACGTGATGCATTGGCCGCACTAGGGCAGGCCCAAATCGACCTGAATGAAACAAAGATATATGCACCTGCCGACGGAGGCATTACCAACCTGAAAATTGACAAGGGATACTACGCCAAAATTGGTGCGCCTTTAATGACCTTTGTTGCATTTGACGATGTCTGGATCAAGGCTAACTTTCGCGAAAACAGTGTCGGTAATATTCAAAAAGGTGATGCTGTCGAGATAGTGCTGGATATGCTGCCGGG
>WTCC01000279.1 GCA_013138755.1 Gammaproteobacteria bacterium | reverse complement strand
TTTACCCATCTCAGACTGGCCAATGGAGAATTCAAACAGTACCTGTTGAACCCGGTTCATTCGAAGACAGAAAATCGCTGCCTAAACAATGGGCTGGCTTATCCGATAAAGAGCTTAAAGAAGTGACCGGTATTGATGATGCCATGTTTTGCCATAATGGTTTATTTATTGCGGGTGCAGAAACATTTGAAAGCACTATGAAAATGGCATCCATCGCACTTAAAGAATAACGGATAATTGGGGTCAGAGAGAAATAATAATAGGGGACAGACCACGATTAATAAATAATAAACGTGGTCTCGATCATTGTTGAGACTGTAAATAAATCTGTGTAACTGTCTATCATATACTCCACACTGGAGAGGATAGGTGCACAATGAAAAAAGAAGACTTACTTGCAATAGCGAAAGAAGCAGCAAAAAACATTAAAACTGAGCATGATCTAAATGCGCTCACGCAAATGTTATCCAAGATCACCATAGAGGCTGCGCTGAATGCCGAGCTTGATGATCATTTAGGTTACGATAAACATGACGTAACCGAGTCCACCAATAGCCGTAATGGCTATACCAGCAAGACAATTCTGACTGAAAATGGCCAGTTTGAAATTGACACCCCGCGTGACAGAAACGGTGATTTTGAGCCGAAGCTGGTCAAGAAAAACCAACGAAGAATGCCTTCAGTGCAAGATAAAGTCATGCACTTTTATACACGAGGATTATCAACCCGGGAAATAGCCGATACGCTCAAGGATTTGTATGATGCAGATGTTTCTCCGGCGCTTATTTCAAACATCACTGATGCTGTTATCGATAAAGTCATTGAGTGGCAATCACGCCCACTCGATGCTGTTTATCCCATCGTTTATCTGGACTGTATCGTCCTTAAAATTCGACAGGATAAGCGCGTTATTAATAAATCCGTTTACCTGGCGCTGGGTGTCAACCTGGAAGGCCAGAAAGAGTTATTGGGCATGTGGCTGTCTGAAAACGAGGGTGCAAAATTCTGGCTGAATGTACTGACCGAGCTTCAGAACCGCGGCGTTAAAGACATCCTGATTGCCTGCGTGGACGGCCTTAAAGGTTTTCCTGATGCAATCAATACTGTTTACCCCGATACTCATATACAGCTCTGTATAGTGCACATGGTGCGTAACTCAATGAAGTTTGTACCATGGAAAGACTACAAGGCAATCGCTGCAGATTTGAAGGCGATCTATCAAGCCACCACAGAAGAAATGGCCCTGCAATCGCTAGATCAATTTTCTGAACGCTGGGATGAAAAGTATCCTCAGATCAGTAAATCCTGGCATGCTCACTGGCAAAACCTGAACACCTTGTTTAACTACCCGCAAGATATACGAAAAGCGATCTATACAACGAACGCGATTGAATCGCTAAACAGCGTTATTCGCAAAGCCATAAAAAAACGTAAGCTCTTTCCGACACATGATTCGGCTAAAAAAGTTATCTACCTGGCATCACAACAGGCATCCAAAAAATGGACCATGCCCATTAGAAACTGGAAGCCTGCACTGAATAGGTTTATGATTGAATTTGAAGAACGTTTAACTGATTACATTTAACTATGGCAGTTACACAGAATTATTTACACTCTCTGTAAAATACAATATACGTTAAGAATAAAGTGTTGCATTGACCAGTTGAAATCGCCACATAAGGCGACCTTAATCTTTTTTCTGATATTGAAAATCTTATAAAAGCCGACATCAACCAGCACAAATCAATCGAGTCTGACCCACTGCTAACCCCATTGATACTACCGCCGTAAGCGGGCATCCTAACCGAAATTAGTAACTAAAAATCCTTCCAGTCACCATCCTCATCACCATGTGAGGGAGATAGTTGCTGCTTGGTTAATGCGGCCTGGGGTTCAGGCTCTTCTGCATTCTTCAACACATCGGCATCATCTTCAATACGATGTATAACTCCCGTTATTGATTCATTTAAATCAAAGTAGGCTACCAATGAGGTAAGTTCTTCTGCCTGCGCACCCATCGCCTGGCTGGCGGCGGCTGCTTGTTCTACCAGCGAAGCATTCGATTGCGTCATTTCATCCATCTGTGTGATTGCCGCCGTCACCTGGGTGATACCTTCAGACTGCTCTTTACTCGCTGCTGATATCTCAGCAACCAGTTCTGCAACGTTCTGTACTGAATCAGTAATCTCACTGAGTGCCGTTGCTGTTTTATCGATAAGATCAGAGCCTTCCTCGACCTCACTTACACTATCATCGATAAGTTCCTTGATCTCTTTTGCAGCATTTGCGCTACGCCCGGCAAGTTCCCTGACCTCACTAGCGACAACAGCAAAACCTCTGCCCTGCTCCCCAGCACGCGCCGCTTCCACTGCTGCATTTAATGCCAGTAAATTGGTCTGAAAAGCAATATTTTCGATAACGCTTATGATGTCTGCCACTTTTTTACTGGAGGTTTCAATCTTAGCCATGGCTCCAATCGTCATACTGACAACGACCAGGCTATCTTTTGCACTCTCATTTGCTTCCACGACCAGTTCTTTTGCTTTTAACGCATTGTCTGCATTCTGGTTTACTGTTACCGTCATCTCTTCCATGGTAGAAGCCACCTC
>WTCC01000240.1 GCA_013138755.1 Gammaproteobacteria bacterium | reverse complement strand
CATAGCCCAGAGCTTAAGATTGCAATGGAAACTTGGAAAGAGATCAAATTTGAATTTGATACCGTTGACAAGATTGACGTAGCACACAAGTAAAGCGTCATCTAGCGCGCTCTGGCGGCGTTGCTGAAAAGGATCGTGTATTATTAATACACTCACCTTTTCGCGCCTTGCCAGATCGCACTATCTAACACTTTTCTAATACAATTATTTTTTGGAGTAAATCACAATGAGTGATGTACAAGATTACGAATCAAGCTTAGGCGATGCAGCCGTAAGCCGTAAATATGAAACTTTTTCATACCTGCCACCATTGAGCAAAGAGTCTACACGTGCTCAAATTCAATACATCGTTGATAAAGGCTGGAACCCAGGTATCGAGCACACAGAACCAGAACATGTATCTAGCAACTACTGGTACATGTGGAAACTGCCTATGTTTGGTGAAACAGACGTAGACGCTATCCTTGCTGAACTAGAAGCTTGTCATAAAGCCCACCCAGACAACCACGTTCGTCTGTTAGGCTTTGACAACTTTGCACAGTCTGCTGGTGCATCAATGGTTATTTACCGCGGCGTTTCTGTATAAGAATGGCCTTAGGTAAAACCCGCTTGTAACACAAGCAGAAGCCCCTGCTCTGCATTGCAGACAGGGGCTTTTTTCATGTTGCTTTATGCCGACATTAGAGCATTAATATATAAAATATTGATGCATTATATTGATTTAAGGCAACATGAAAAAAGCATAAACCTATTAAGATAGAAAAATATTATGTCAAGACAGAAAACCTATGTTGGTATAGATAACGAAGTTAATGGTGGCATGACCTCCATTGGTAAAGTAATACGCGACGCAAAAGTTTTTGGCCTTATAGACGATGCTGAAACATGCGAAGGCTGGAACTATGCTGGCATTGATGGTTTGCTGGAAAAAGTAAATAACGAATGGGATAAATATGGTTGCTTAGTCAGCCATTTACCTGAAGATTTATTTAAACGTCATCAAGAGATTCACAATAAAGCATTAGAGGTCGCGCGCGCTGCCGGATGGAGTGGCGAGTTCGAAACGGACGACGAATCATAAGCTGGTTCAAGATTGTCCAGACTAAATTAAACTGGAAGCCTGACTATAATTTATAATCGTAATCGGGCTTCTTAAGAAAACTACAAACCATAAAAAAGGTGTGTCATGTCAGAAAACACAGTAGATCCACAACAATACATAATTAAAGACGAGCCGTATTACGAATCAGTCGGTGATGAGATTGCCTTGTATGAAGCGGCTTATAACGCTCGCATGCCTATGATGCTTAAAGGTCCAACCGGTTGTGGTAAATCACGATTTGTTGAACACATGGCTTACAAACTAGGTCGTCCTTTAATTACTGTCGCTTGTAACGAAGATATGACTGCTTCTGATTTAGTAGGTCGCTTCTTATTAGACGCAGATGGTACTAAATGGCAAGACGGTCCACTTACAACGGCAGCGCGTATCGGTGCTATCTGTTACCTCGACGAAGTAGTGGAAGCACGCCAAGATACTACCGTTGTAATACATCCATTAACTGACCATCGTCGTTCTTTACCATTAGATAAAAAAGGCGAACTGGTAGAAGCACACGCTGATTTCCAATTAGTTATTTCTTATAACCCGGGCTACCAAAGTTTGATGAAAGACCTTAAACAATCAACCAAACAACGTTTTGGTGCTTTGGATTTTGATTACCCTGAAGAAACCATCGAAGTTGCGATTGTTGTCAAAGAGTCTGGTGTTGATAAAGAAACCGCTGAAAAGTTAGTACAGATTTCACATCGTGCACGTAACCTTAAAGGTCACGGCCTGGACGAAGGCATCTCTACACGTTTATTAGTATACGCAGGACAACTCATCAGCAAAGGTGTTGAACCTCAATCGGCTTGTATGATGACAATGGTTACGCCGTTAACTGATGATCCGGATATGCGCGACACCTTAAACGCTGCAGTACAAACGTTCTTCGGCTAAATACAGCACAAGCTCCTTCTCCTCTGGGAGAAAGCTGGGATGAGGGTATCTTAAAAACGCCCTCTCCCAAAGAGAGAGGGAACGAAACTGAGTAAGAGATTAGTTATATATGTCTATAAAACTCGAAGATTACGAAGAATTTCTAGAAAACGTACCTGAGATACGCGATATTCTAGAAAGCACATTTCATGATGCTGCCCGCATCATGTCACCAACCGGCCTGCAAACTTACATGGACGGTGCAGTATCTTTGCACAACCTAGGTAGAGGCGGCGATGTCGTAATTACCTATATTGAAGAAATCCCCTTAGTGGTCAAAGAAGTTGGTGAGGACGTTATTCTGGATTGCGTTACCGCAGCCATGAAATTGTCTTCCATGACCTCTGGTGAAGTGATTTCATTATTGCTAGCTAGCCTGCCAACTGCAGCACGTAATTTAGGTGATGCAGAATTATTCCGCGGTTATCTTTTATTCATTCATCAATTAGCATCTACTGCAGCACGCGGTTTACGCCCGATGCTCAATCACATTGATGAGTTACTCGGCAAACTAACTTTAAGTGGTTTGCGTCGCTGGGCGAATTTTGGTGCACAGGCTTATCGTCGCGACTTTAATAACTTAACCTCTTACTTCAATCTTGAATCCGCTGATTCAAAAGCGATGTTTCAAAAAGAGCGTGCCGGTATTCTGTTTAACAAAGTACAACGTAAACTAAACTTTTATCTGCGTGCTTTATGGGGCCGTGATTTTTTCATCCGCCCTACCGGTGCAGACTTTGATGACTTTAGGCCATTCATCGAACATCGAGTATTGCACATGCCTGATGCCGTCGATGACGTAGGTCCTGAAGGCGGAAAAATTCCAGGCCTGGAACTATACCGTGCGACTGCAGCACATATGGCTTCACACATGTGTTATTCGACTTCATCTATTTCAGCTGAAGCATTAAGCCCTGCACAAATGTTTTTTATCGGCTTAATCGAAGACGCCCGAATCGAATATAAAGCCATGAAAGACTTTCCAGGATTATTTAAATTATGGCGCTCATTATTAGTACTGGAATCTGAAGAAAAGATTGACCATGCAACAATGCCAGTTATCGAACACTTCTCCTTAATGCTACTAGATAGTAATGAAAGTTCAAACGATGAAGAACTAAATGCTTTTGCGGTTAAGTTCCATGCAGAAATAGAAGGCAATCAGGATAATAATCAATTTTGCTGGGACATGGGCTTAGAAGTCTTTCATTTATTCCAGTCTCGCAAAGCAGTGCCCAGTCTACGTATTTTAGAGCGAATACGTATTCCTTATCGTGACGATAACCGTTTCATATGGGAATTTGAAGAATTAGATGCAGACGTTGAGTTTGATTATGTACCGGCAAGTCAGAGACAGGTACGTCGCGAGGTTAGCGCACTAATGATGGCTCACGAAGTCGATTGCGAACTGGCAGGTGATGATGCACAGGAAATCTGGACTTGCAGCGATACCATGCGCCCCTACGAAGACGACTTGACCGATGATCAGGCCAGCTTCAATGATATGTGGGGTAAAGAACCGGTATCTGATCCTTATCATTATCAGGAATGGGATTACCAGATTCAGTTGCACCGTCCAGACTGGGCAACCGTATACGAGCGTCGCTCACCGATGGGTAACCCTGAAGACATCCACGATATTCTTACCGAATATCGTCCGGTGGCACATCGTATCAAACAGATTATTGATATGCTCACACCACAAGGCGTACAGCGCCAACGAAACATGGAAGACGGTGATGAAATCGATCTGAATGCAGCCGTTGATGCGATGATATCCATTCGTATGGGTGAACAGCCTAATCCACGCATCACCATGCGTAACATATTAAAAACACGTGACCTTGCCGTTGTATTGCTGATGGATTTATCTGAATCCACCAATGAGACGATGGATGGTTCCGATAAGACTGTATTACAGCTAACGCGTGAAGCAGCAACGCTGGTATCCACTGCGATTGATGGCATCGGCGACCCTTTTGCATTACATGGTTTTGCCTCTGACGGTCGCCACGATGTGCAGTACTACCGTTTCAAAGACTTTTCTCAGCATTATGATGATGAAGCAAAAGCGCGTCTCGCCGGCATGAAAGGCGGCCTATCAACACGTATGGGCGCAGCACTACGCCACGCAGGCAGCCATCTGATGAAGCAACAGGAACGACGCAAGTTAATCCTACTGGTTACTGATGGCGAACCCGCTGATATCGATGAAACAGATCCGCAGCATTTACGTCACGACACCAAGAAGGCTGTTGAAGAATTGTATAGCACGGGTGTATTAACGTATTGTTTGACGCTGGATCCACATGCAGACACTTATGTGAAACGTATCTTTGGTGAGAATAATTATACGATCGTGGATAATGTAGATCGTCTGCCTGAAAAGCTACCGACCTTGTTTGCTTCACTGACGGGTTAGAGTCGAGTCAAAAGACATATTCCCTCTCCTCAGGAGAGGGAATTACAATGTAAGTATCTGGGCACCTTGCACAGGTATTTCTTTATCGCGATAACGCTGATCCATCAATTCCATCGCTTCTCTAAATGCCAAGATCAGGCGCAACTGCAGATCACTGTTTTTCTTATCATAATAAATCACTTCACAAGGCATTGGCTCATCGAGTGAATCACGGTCATGTGACGTAGGAAACTTCCAGGAAATCAATATTAAACGACCGCCTTCATTTTCACCGCTGCTATTTTCAGACACCGCATAAGACTGGCCATCTACAAATACAATCTCGTTTTTATCCAGCACAGCCATAAACTGCATTATGCGAATCGGCACAAATACATGCCCCACATGATTTCGCGCCTGCAAAGAGTGAAAAAGATTATAGATCTCTGCCGGGACTAGCCACGACTTGCGATCAACTTCTTTAGGCAGAAAAAAAGTCTCTGTTACGGTATTAGTCATTAGTATCAGTATAGATTACTTTAATTACTAATTTAATTAAGGTGTAAATTTGTAGCTCACTAACATTTTTTCTCTAATACTCTCCACTTTGAGTGCAACTGCAGAGATGTGCTCCGATGAGAGATTTAACAATATGAATTGCCATGCTGATGATCGTTCACTATCATCCGGAACAAAGTGAATCTTTGACATTCTTTGCTCCCCTCTCTCCTGCCCCCCAACAGTAAAATAAAATTCTTTAGACGAACCCCCAAGCCCAGTACCTATTGCCTTAACATAAGCTTCACGTAGCGTCCAAAATTCAAAAAACTTACGCTGAACTTCACTATCGTTGCCTGATTGCATGGCTGCAACCTCTGCAGGAGCAAACATTCGCTCGGCAACTGCAGAGGCCCTACTCTTTCGCTGAGTATTCTCTACATCAATACCACAGTCATTATCTAAGGAAACGACGACGACACTCATGCCATCCGCATGACTAAGATTAAATTTAAGCGCCGGGCATTTTATTTCAGGTGAGATATTCGGTTTTCCATGCTGATTGCCTGTAAAGCTCCATGCATCCGGCTTAACATTGCAGTACGACGACAATACTTTTCTAACTAGAGCATGGGATATCAGATAACTATGTCGATCTTTATCGAAATGGAAACGCTTAAATTTATCGCACTCTTCTGTTGACAATATCGAATGATATTCATCAAGTATATTTTTATCTGTTACCTCATCAGGACAACAGTACCAGACATGAAATTCTGATTGCAGACTTGATAGTAAATTTTTTTCGATATAATCGCTACTCATGCAGTTAATAATACCGCATTGCATTTCTATTAATATCTTATTTACTAAAAATAGTTAATATTAAACCAGAACTTCAGTCTTAATATCTTCAGATTCTGTGCATACCGGAATCGGTTCGTATCGAGCATTTAGCATACCCGCAAGCCCTGGTAGAGACGATGTTTTTTCCATATCAGATAATACAGGAAGATTAATAAGCACATCGACAAACGCGACAATGATTTCATCAACAGTTTTGTCTGATATACATAGTGGTAACGCAAATCGCACATAAAATATTTTGCAATACTCTTTCACCATCCCGCTAAGATGTATACCACCCCGGATGCCAGTTTTGGCATAAAGGTGCGCCGTAAAAGTCGTCACTGGATTTTTATACAAAGCCACAT
Organism: Gammaproteobacteria bacterium; assembly: GCA_013138755.1. Taxonomy (GTDB): domain Bacteria; phylum Pseudomonadota; class Gammaproteobacteria; order SZUA-229; family SZUA-229. The sequence goes on along the minus strand of WTCC01000240.1, from coordinate 6,923 downwards.
CCATGTATTTCTCAACATTGAGTAATACACAATGCCCGCCTGCCGGAGACACCACAACGTTAATGCCCTCACGTTTAACCACTTCGGCTTGTATAACAATTTTCTCTGATCGGATGGGACACTTAAACTCTATCTCTAGCTTCTTAGTAAAAAAACGTCTCACTCTTCCAGAATAGTTAACATTGCTGAACCTGCTGCATAATCAGCTAGCGCAGAAATATATCCGCCAAACACCACCCCACTTCCCTGATGTGCTTCAGCTGTTGCTTGCCAATCGATGTAGATGCTTTTATCGTGCCATCGGCTAACCATCGGCAATGATAAGAAATTTATATAAGGTGCGAGCTTATCTTCAGGTACATTTCCTGAAACGGCAATATCCAGCATACTTTTCCAATCAGACATCGATAACTTAACTCTTGAAATTTATTTACAGAAGACTCTAACAATGTTTTGTGCTTAACTTCTTTATAGAGTAAATTTTATGACTTATTTCACTGCAATAACAAAAGCACACCACATAGACCATGCCTGAATACAACACATCCAATTTTAAAGTCGATACTGTTGCCATGCGCTACAGTGATTTCGCACCGCGCTTATTTAACTTCTGCCTATCACTCGGCATGAAACCTAATGACATTATGCCTTCACGTGCTTTCTGCTCAGATGAAAATCAGGGTTATCCGATAATATTACTCGCCAAACATTTTGGCACTTTCCCTTTCAACCATGGACGCGTTGGCGGTGTAGTGGCCACCGACCGCCACGGCCCGCACTCTGATCACGGCAAAGATGTGGTCATCATTCAGGCTAGTCATGTTGGTTACAATCCTGAAAACAAGAAATTTGGCGTTTATCGCCGCTTACAAACTGAGAATCATGAATTATCGACAGACTGTGGCGCCTTATGTGGCGTACTCGACTGGTATAAAGAAGAATACGATTTCACCTGCCAACAGATATCACTTGATAGAGAAAAAGAGAGAAAAGTTGTCACCATCGACAATCAGTTATTAAATCAAGATAGAAATGAGGGAATGTTTCTCAACATGCCACAGATTGTTAGTGACCTCAATGTAGTACATTCCTACAGCACAGCCAAATCGTTTATTGCCTCTGATCAACTAATCAAACGCATCGGGGAAAATTGGCCAGACACAAAAACGCCTATCAACCAATTCTTATTTGCCGACCTGTTTCACTTCAAACGCGTAACCGATGACACAGTGGCAAGCGGAATTCTAAATCGCAATCTGATTAAAGCTATGCCTGAAATACTCCGCAGTCATTCACCAGCTCTAACCGCTGCTAAAGTAAATTCACAAGTAGAGTTTGACCGCACGTTCAGAACAATCGTAAAAGAAAAATCTTACCGCAGGAAAAAAGTGATCTTCATTTCCGGTATCCACATCGACATATCTCCATCAGCAGGACAACTATTCCCACTTACAAAATTCGTACCATGGGCGGCATATATTCAAAATGAAAATGGTGAGGGGTACACGCTGGAACAACACGAACTAGATACTGCACTGAGAAAACAGAGTACAGATAACCCGCACAAGATTGACCTAACAGCCGCCATCCATCAGATGGAAAGTGAGCCTGAGATCCTGTTGCATGTCGATGATGACTAAGCTAGGAATTAAAAAATACTAAGTACGGATGCAATAGACAAGGTCACCTGAAACTATTTGATTACGAAACGCCCGATGATTTTTAGCAGCCCGCCCCTTCTCCTAGTGGGTCACCTACAAGACTTAGGCGGAAGAGAAACACAAAAAAAATTGCCGAGAAAGCTAGAATGATTGAAGTTCAGTTTTTACTCTGACCCCAAACATTACTGACCCCAAACATTAAAAAGGTAAAAGTAAACAGCAGTTATCGCTTACATTACGCCATTGTTTGCGGTTTACGACCTGGCAATCACTGAAGAGCGAAAAGCTGAAAGATAAACAAATTGCAGAATTGGTGATGGGGTGGGTAAATTAATATTGTTGAAACTGTCGGAGTGATTGTGTAATCACTCCGACAGTTTATATCACCTTACACTACTACTAATGATTAATCAGGTAACACATCAGGCAGCAAGAACTGTGTCATCAATAGGCAATGACATATCGCGTGACCATTCATTCCATGAGCCATAGTAGTTACGGATGTTCTTAAAACCGGCCATCTTCAACGCGACATAGGTATTTGCCGCACGCGCGCCTTTGAAGCAATAGATAATGATGTCATCTTCAGGATGCAGATCGAGCTCTGCACATATCTCACGGATAGCCTCTGGTGATTTGAAATGTGAGATATAACCGCTAGCATCATTTTCCATGAAGTTATACCACTCGATCCATCGTGCACCGGGAATACGGCCTTTACGCGGTGCAAAGTCGACACCGTAAGGTGATGAGCTTTCGCCGATCCATTCAACTTTGTCACGGTTGTCCAGTAATTTGATGTCTGGATTACCAAGCGCTTCTGCCATCGAATCCTTGGTGACCATGATAGCGTCGTTGATGTTGAGTGTGAATATTGTTGGCACGGGTGTAACCACCTCATCGTTCGTCGGCAGGCCATCTCGCTTCCAGTCGATAAGGCCGCCATCTAGAATGCCGACGTTTTCATGGCCCAAATAGGTTAACTGAAAGTATCCACGGCATGAGCCACCATAGCGGGTACTCAAGTTGTCTTCATAGATGATGGCAAGTTTATCTTTCGTAATGCCTGCTTCTGAAAACAGTTTTTTGAACTTGCTTGTCATCTCGTTCAAACCTTCTTTGGTTGTCATAGAGAGTTCATAAAACATGTCTGAAATGTTAACGGCGCTAGGAATATGGTCTTCAGCATAATCTTCGGCATCGCGTACATCGATTATTATTGCTTTGCCTTCGTTAACCAGTGCTTGTGCTTCTTTTGGTGTATATAATATTTTGTTTGACATGATTTCATCCTCAGTTTGGTGATTTATGTTTTTCAGGTTTACTTAAGTGCGGTCTTATTGGTGATTGCCTTGACTGCATCTTTGGTTGTAACAACGGCGTTCGCCAGGTATCTGAAGTTCACCAGGGCCGCCTCATAACCATCACCTTCTGGCACTTGGGCACCTGCAGTGGCGTCTTTAACAACGGTCACCTCAAAACCCTGCTCCAGTAATTCACGCAGATGTGATTCGACACACAGGTTGGCAGACATGCCCGCCAGGATGACCTTGTCGATACCGCGTTTACGTAATTGCAATACCAGGTCATTTGTTTCAGGACCGTATACTTTATGCGGGCTGGTGATGATGGTTTTGCCGTCCTTGATATAGGGGTCATATTGTTCTAGCCAGTCAGCCCCCGAGTTATTGAAACCGTCCAGGCTTAAGGCATCTTTACGGTCGAACATCTTGATGTTGTGCATCAGATTCTCCAATGCGCCTTCAAAGTGCCAGCCATGATCGGTTGGATAGTAGTAATGCGGTGATACAAATACCGGCACATTACTTTTTTTTGCCGCCTTGAATAAACTTTCAATGTTTTCGACCGTATTGTTTTTGACAACACTTTTGCCGACGACACCCCAGGTCACGCCTTTCTCACTGAGAAAATCATTTTGCGGGTCGGTTATCACCACTGCGGTACGCTTTGGATCAAATGCCATGCCCGGGTTGGGTAGCCCAGCGTAAGTATTAGCTACTGCACTTATCATTAGGATCAATATAAGTGCCTGTTTTGCTTTCATATTTATCTTTATAGTTTTCATTTTTATTGCTCCTATAACATTTTTGGTTTAAGGTATGCATTACTCAGCAAATCGTCTGACTTGGTGAGTAACTACAATCATAGGGAGATACATATGCACAAAATATGTCCAGTCACCCATAATTTATGTCTTATCGTCCAGGCATTGCCTTTAGATTGATTCTCATGGATATCCTGAATGATGTACTCAAAACGCTGCGCCTGAGTTCGAAGGTTTTTTTACATGCGAAGTTTTGCGAGCATTGGGTCATTGATATTGAGCCACTAAACCTGCAGGTCAGCTTTCATGTCATCGCCCATGGTGATTGCTGGTTGCACACGAAAAAAGCGCCGACACCCACTGCGCTGCATGCCGGCGACCTGGTCATCTGTTTACGCAACACGCCTCATTATGTAACCAATAGCCCGGAACTGCCGCCGGATGATTTGCCGCGCAATAGCCCAACGACAGAAGAAACACCGGGTCCATCAACGTCGTTGATCTGTGGCCAATGCGAATTCCTTCAGTATTACTGGAACCCGATGTTGGAAGCGATGCCGAACATCATGGTGATTCCGACCGCAGACTCTGCGGGATCAAACCTGGCGAGTGTCATCAAGCTGATGATCGCTGAAGTAGAGTCTGCCGGTGAGTGTACAAATGCAATCATAGATCGCTTATCAGATATTTTGTTTATTGAAGCCATTCGAAAATACATACAACTGCAGAATAATAATCAGGGTTATATTGCCGCTTTGAAAGATTCACGGTTAAGTAAGGCGCTGACGAGCTTTCATAAACAACCTGAAAATACCTGGACAGTACAAACATTATCTGAAGAAGCTGGAATGTCACGCTCCGCTTTTGCTGATAAATTTAAACAGATGGTGGATATGTCGCCAATGGAATATGTCACGGGTTGGCGTATGCAACATGCCTATGATGAACTGACCTCAAACGGAAAATCAGTTACACAGATTACCGAGGACAGTAGTTATCAAAGCGAGGCTGCATTCCGTAAAGCATTCAAAAAACAATTTGGTGTTGGTCCGGGTATGGTGCGTCGGGTAGCAAAAGAACAACTTGTGTCCGCAAACTGAAGTGGAAGGATTAAAACTTAAGCAATCATGAGCATCCGCTTCACGCCCTGAGGTGTTCGGTCAAGCCACTTTAGCCACAGTGAGCAGTGGTGAACTACGCCGTTTCAAAGCTTTAAGGTAAATCACCTCATCGTATGGTGTTCGTGTTTGCCAACAACGAAAAAGAATACATATCCATTTAAAGGCTAAGGCTCGCACCGCCGCCTGATAGGTGCTCCCTTTAGCTCATTGCTGTCGACAAAACTCACCCGCCCAATAAGGTTTATTAATAGTCTGCGCGGCACTGTCAAGTTAACTTAAACGTTAAAAAATAATGATATGTGAGTTAAATAGCATGGCAGACTTGAACGTCTGCTTTTTAACAACTTTTCATTGTCTGAAAAAAACCTTCAAGGTCACCTTATGATTGCATGCCGAAGTTACAGTGAGAATAGCGAAGGTCTCTTGTTGACCGAAGGTAGCCGGTCAGTGAGGTTTTGAGTTAAACCTAAGTTCAACTGTCCCTTGCTTAGTCTTGCACGGTTTGATGGACATAAGAGTATGTGTGTATTACTTACTCGGTTGTCTACACTGTGTCTACACAAGAATTATTGGAAATATACGGGCTGGAAGAGTTTGCTGTAACTTATTGAAATAATTGGTACCGAGGGCCGGAATCGAACCGGCACTTCCGTGAGGAAACCGGATTTTGAATCATTTGCTTTAATATAGAAACAACCCAGAAACGACCCAGAGAATATTTCGCAATATTATTTTATCGTAACTTATTGAAAAAATGGTGGTCATGGGTGGACTTGAACCACCGACCCCGGCATTATGAAAATGAACCTGAGAAACACCCCTCCTTATTAATCAATCACTTATGGCGTTTGCCCGCCAGTAATTAGCTGTAAATAGCAGTAAAATGACCTTAAATTGGTACAAAATTGGTACACTCTATTTTTTTTATCACTACTCGAACATCAAATACTTGGAGTTTGTGAAGGTCAGTTCACGACCCAAAGCAGGCTGTCATCGCCAATTAAGTTTCATTGCTTGAGCAATGGCTTGCAAGTATTAGTAAATTACTAAAAACTGATATTAATCAATTTAGTTTAACTTTTACTATGTTCAACTTAACGCCATCACTTCGAGTGATTTTTTTCATATTTTTATCCCTTTAACGGCAGTCTTTTTGGCTGCCGTTTTTTTATGCTGTAGTGCCCGTTAACGACCCATAACAGCCGTTCATATAGTGTTTTTCTGTGTGAGTTGAGTCGTCTTGATTTACTTAAATTGATAATGATCCAAGGGTTGTGTAATCTCCAGTAGAAACAATAATTTACATTTAAACATTAGATGTTTCTGATATATGCTATAGGGACCAACGGGTCCGTGTAGCAACTGTTAGGACTCACAGTCAATCATGCTATGAAGGTTAAATTATTAATCGTCATTTTATCTCTGTTGACAGCGTGCTCGTCAAAGCCATATGCGGTTAAATACATTGAAATGCCTGCTGTGACTGGACAAGAAGAAATATACATAGTAAACCACGGTTGGCATACTGGATTTGTTGTCCCTGCCAAAAAAATTCAAAATCAACTTCCTAAGTTAAGGAAAAGGTTCGGGGATGTACCTTATATTGAATTCGGATGGGGTGATAAAGATTTCTACCAGGCTAAAGAAGTAACAACAGGACTAACTATAAATGCAATACTTTGGCCAACGGAGTCGGTTATTCATGCAGTGGCTGTGCCTAAGAAGGTTGATAAGTATTTCGCAAATAGTATAGTCGAGATATTATGCCTTAGTGGAAGAGAGTACTCTTCTCTATTACGATTTATTTCAGAAAGCTTTTATAAAGATGAGCATGGTAAAATTTTAGAGCTTAAGGGTGGAATATATGGAAACAGTCAGTTTTATAAAGGAGTTGGTGGCTTTTATCTTATGAACACATGCAATAAATGGACTGCTAAAGGGCTAAAAAGTGCAGGAATAGACATATCTCCTACCTTTAAATTAACTGCTGATAGTATTATGGATTATGTTAAGGAATATAAGAAAACCCTAACAATGAGTCCCACTGGACATTCAAAGGCTACGCCACTTCGCCCT
>WTCC01000033.1 GCA_013138755.1 Gammaproteobacteria bacterium | reverse complement strand
CTTACTAAACCAGATTGTTAAACGTAAAGCCAAACGCTTGCTCCGCTACGAAGCACGGTGGTTTTAACTGAGAACATCCTAATTGAATAAACGACCAATGAAGAAACAGTTACTTTGTCTATTTTTTACCGGCTCATTGCTTTTATGCTCTCAAGCCGTCGCCGCACAAAAAGTTTACACCTTAAAGTTTGCTACTTTAATGCCGACGGGCACCACATGGACCAAGACTTTTGACAACTGGGTGAAAGACGTCGAAACCAAAAGCCAGGGGCGCTTAAAATTCAGAATGTACCCCGGCGGCATCATGGGCGACGAACCTGATGTGTTACGAAAAATTCGCAAAGGACAGCTACAGGGCGGCTTATTCAGCGGCTATGGTATCGGCAGGATGTATTCACCAGCACGCATACTCGAGCTCCCGTTCCTGTTCAAAGATACGGGAGAAATCGATTACGTCAGAAAACAGATAATGCCCGAAATAGAAGCAGGATTTCGAAAGAGTGGTTTCGAACTGCTCGGCTGGCCTGAAGTCGGATTTATACATCTATTTTCTAAACACAAAATACAGTCTGTCGATGACATAAGGAAAAGCCGCATCTGGTTATGGCAGGGCGACCCACTGGGAGAAGCGTTATTTGAAGCGGCCGACATAAAACCTGTACCGCTATCTATCATCGATGTCTATCCACAGCTGTCAGCCAAACACGGTAGCATCGATACCGTGTACATGTCGACCTTCGGCGCCATCGCACTGCAGTGGTATTCAAAAGTTAGATACGCTACTCATATTTCAATAACAAACGCTATCGGTGCAATCGTTGTCGACGATAAATTTTTTCGCAAGCTACCTGTTGACCTGCAGCAGTTACTAAAGTCTACCGGGAAAATTGCCAGTGACACTATCCGTGAACAGACACGTACTGCAAACAGAGAAAGCAAACAATTATTAATCGACAACGGTATAGAATTTCTTTGGGACTGGGACGATACGACACTCGATGAATTCATAGAAATTCGCGACCGGGCGGCTGAGCATCTGATCAAAACAGACTACGTACCAGAAAAATTCTTTAACAATACGCGCTCACACCTCGATACTTATCGATTAAAAAACCATAACCCCCAAACGGATGAATCGCTAAGCCCGGACATAACCGTTACAAATTGACCATTGTTCAAAAAGACCAACAATCTATTACAGACATTTGAAGCCTGGGTTGCTGCTGGCAGCCTACTGCTACTACTGGCAATCTCTGTTTTTCAGATGTTGATGCGCAATATACTCGGTTTCGGTTACCCGGAGATCGACATCATAAGTCGCCACTTGTTAGTTATCACAGGATTGATGGGGGCGGTACTCGCCACGGCCAGGCATGCGCACATCAAAACTGATGCTTTAAGTTTGCTGTTAAGCAAATCAGTAAAAAATAAAATTCAGTTGCCACTGAATCTATTCTCCTGCTTTATCTGCTTGGCTCTGTGTTATTACTCTGGCATTTTTGTGCTTGACGAATGGCAGTATGCACCGGCCAACGAACGCTGGACTTTACCTTTTACTCTCATCTACCCCGTAAGCTTTGCGCTGATGGGCTGCCATTTCATATTAAATGAAATAACGGCAGAAAAAACATCGCACAAAATAGTATGACTTTCATCGTCCTACTACTTGTCGTTATTGCGCTGACAGGTGCTCCTCTCTTTACCGCGCTTGCAGCTGGCGCATTGCTAGTCAGCTTCGCTTCCGAAATAAGCCCGGACATACTCATTATCGAAATGAATCGCTTAACAGCATCACCTAACATGCTGGCACTACCGTTATTTATATTTGCCGGCGTTATCATGTCACATGGTGGTGCGCCCAAAAGATTAGTTGCTTTTTATCGTGCCAACTTTGGCTTCCTACCCGGCGGTATCGCTGTAGTCACATTGATCAGCTGCGCATTTTTCACCATGTTTTCTGGCGCATCCGGTGTCACCATACTCGCACTGGGCGGGTTGCTGTATCCAATATTAAAAAATGAAGGTTACCCTGAAAAATTTAATCTAGGGTTGTTGACCACTTCCGGGTCTTTGGGACTGCTGTTCCCGCCAAGTCTTGCCATGATCATCTATGGGGTTGTAGCGAATGTCAGTATCGAAGACCTATTCATAGCAGGTATTTTTCCAGGCTTATTACTCATTGTTCTCTTGAGTGTTTACAGCGCTTATACCGGCAACCGGAACAACGTACAACATCATAAGTTTGTTTTCAGTGAATCAGCTATTGCATGTAAACGCTGCCTGCTTGACCTGTTTTTACCTATAGGCATCATGCTGGGTTTTTTTGGCGGATTTCTTTCTCTAACTGAAATAGCAGCAGCCACCGCTGCTTATGCCTTATTTATCGATACCGTTATCTACAAAACCATCTCTCTTAGAAAACAGGGGCTTCACCTGTTAACAGAAGCCAGTTTATTATTCGGCAGCTTAATCATCATCCTTCTTATCGCACTTGGGCTAACCAATCTGCTAATCGATGCCCAACTGCCAACGCTATTACTGAATTTCATCGGACAATTCATCGATACAAAAATTGAGTTCCTGATCCTGTTAAATATTTTTTTACTGTTGGTCGGTGCGATCATGGATATATTCTCAGCGATACTAGTGGTCGTACCTCTATTGCTGCCGTTAGCTCTGCGCTATGACATCCACCCCATTCATCTGGGTATTATCTTTATAGCGAATCTAGAGATTGGTTATTCAACACCGCCGATAGGCATCAACCTTTTTATCGCCAGTAATCGATTCAGAAAGCCGATCCATACACTGTTCCAGTCAACTATCCCTTTTTTACTGATAATGTTAGTTTGGTTGCTGATGATTACTTATATACCTGAATTATCGCTCTGGAGACTATGATCTGATCTAAATTAGTAAATTAGATAAAATAAT
>WTCC01000146.1 GCA_013138755.1 Gammaproteobacteria bacterium | reverse complement strand
GCTTCGAAACCACCATTACTCATTATCAATATATGGTCGCCGGCTTTTACCTGCGAAACTAAGTGACTGATTAAGTTATCGGTACTGGCAAAGATATTGGCAGGTGTATTCGAACCGCTAACAACTTCATCTAAATTCCAATTCAGCCCTTCTGGCTGGTACAAACAAATCTCATCTGCCTGTTGCAACGAATGACTCAAACTATCTTTATGTATGCCCATACGCATAGTATTAGAGCGCGGCTCTAACACAGCAAACACTTTACCTTCACCTTTTACTTCTTTCATCGCCGTCAGTGTTTCTTCGATCGCTGTTGGGTGGTGTGCAAAATCATCATAAACCGTTATTTCATTAACCGTTCCTCTAACTTCCAGACGTCGCTTAATGCCTTTAAATTCACTTAACGCTTCACATGACAACTCTACTGGGACACCTGCATGTTGCGCTGCGGCTATCGCTGCCAATGCGTTCATTCGGTTATGTGAACCATGCAATGACCAGTTGACGTTGGCAACCACTTTTCCATCTAGCAAGACTTCGAAATTCTTTCCGTCTTCACTGGTCTCGCCGATTGACCAGTCGTCGTCGCTATGACTGTTATCATGATCTTTATGGATGGCGGCACAGTTTGACCAGCAACCCATGTTAATCACATCGTCTATATTTTTATCTTCACCATTCTTAACAATTAAGCCGTCACCAGGGATCGTTCTCACAAAATGATGGAACTGTTTTTTTATAGCATCCAGATCTTCAAAGATATCCGCATGATCAAACTCAAGATTATTCAACACTGCTGTTCTTGGGTGATAATGAATAAATTTGGACCGTTTATCAAAAAACGCTGTATCGTACTCATCGGCTTCAACGACAAAAAATGGTGCATCTCCGATACGTGCTGAAAGTCCAAAATTAGCAGGGATACCACCGATTAGAAATCCCGGGTTCAAGTCAGCATACTGCAACATCCAGGCGAGCATACTGGATGTTGTCGTTTTACCATGCGTACCTGCAACCGCCAATACCCAACGCTCATTCAACACATGCTTTGATAACCACTCAGGACCAGATGTGTATGCAATGTTATTATTCAATACATACTCAACAGCTTCATTACCACGTGACATCGCATTGCCAATAACGACCTCATCGACATCTTCCGGAATATCCGCTGAGTGATAACCTTCACTCAAGCTGATACCTTGCTCTTCTAACTGTGTGCTCATCGGCGGATAGACATTGGCGTCACAACCGCTGACATCATGTCCAGCTTGTTTTGCTAGCACGGCAATACCGCCCATAAATGTGCCACAGATTCCTAAGATGTGAATTTTCAACGAATTAACTCCTTCAACCTGCTACTTCGGCAGGAAACAATAATTGCGACAGAGCAATGGAAATAAAAAATAAGGAAAATGATAATGCTAACGCACTGTACATCTTCATCTCTAGCGCATGTTTAAATATATGCGCTTTCACCAAAATTTCCCAGCTGATCAACAATAAAAACATCAACGACATTGTCGACCTTAATGAATCGATACTGGCATCATCCGCAAGCACAGATAACACTGGCCAGGACAACAGATTAAACAGAATACCGACACCTATAATCGCACCTAATGTCTGTATAAATCGTGCACTATGATTTAAAGCCCGCAATACGAAATAAGTAAACACACCCTGTATGACTAAACCTAAGAATAGACCAGCGAGCATATCATCGGGATTTATTGTTGTTTGCAACACAAAAATACCCGATAAGATATAGGCCACTGCATACTGTGCCGTAATCTGCGGAGAATACGTCAAATCTTGCGGTGCCGCCTTTAATACCAGTAAAGCGATTAATTTTTGAAGGTCAGACATCTCAACTTAGGGCATAATAGTGGGCTAGTGCCAACCCGAATACTTCATGATAATGCAGAATTCTGGGACAATTTCAGTGAGTCAGTTTGTTCAATTTGTCGAAAAGCATAGCAATAGCTATGGTTACAGACAAATTGGGCAAAATGGCCGCTGAAATTTTTCCAAAAACTGTATAGCGGTGTCGGGTGCATATGTGTAGTTTGCTAATATGTTAGATATGATTAGTATAATCACAATTTTAATTTAATGTCTGAGCGTTACCATGAAATATTCGGGTTAACACAATAACTGTATTATGACAAAAACCACGATAACAATCACTCAACCTGACGACTGGCATTTACATTTACGTAATGGTGATGCCTTGAGCAGCGTTGCGCCTTTCACTGCAAAGCAGTTCGCGCGCGCCATTATCATGCCGAATCTCAACCCACCCGTCACCACCGTCATTCAAGCGGTCGAATATCTCGATGAGATTCTGGCAGCTGTTGATGGCACAGATTTTGAACCGCTGATGACGTTATATCTGACTGACAATACGCCTGCCAGTGAGATAGTCGCTGCACGCAAAAGCTGTTTTATAAAAGGTCTAAAGCTATACCCTGCTGGCGCAACAACAAATTCTGACGCTGGCGTAACCAATATAAAGCATTGCCATTCAGCGCTCGAAGAGATGCAGAAATCAGGCCTGCCACTGCTCATCCATGGTGAGGAAACCGACCCGGATGTCGATGTATTTGATCGCGAAAAAGCTTTTATCGACAACACGTTGCAACCGCTGACGCAGCGTTATCCCGAGTTAAAGATTGTATTCGAGCACATCACTACAAAAGAAGCTGCAGATTTTGTCCTGCAATCCGGCGATAATGTCGGTGCAACCATTACCCCGCATCACCTATTGTTGAACCGCAACGCATTGTTCCAGGGGGGATTGCAGCCACATAACTACTGCCTACCCATACTCAAGCGTGACACACATCAACAAGCATTACTGGAAGTTATCCGATCCGGCAGTAATAAATTCTTTTTAGGAACCGACAGTGCGCCACATACAAAAAACAAAAAAGAAAGTGCTTGTGGTTGTGCCGGCATATTTTCTGCGCATGCTGCAATAGAAATTTACACCACTATTTTCGAGCAACAAGGCGTTTTAGATAAACTGGAAGCTTTTGCCAGTTTTAATGG
>WTCC01000351.1 GCA_013138755.1 Gammaproteobacteria bacterium | reverse complement strand
ACATCTTTGTCGAGGTTCCACCAGTATTGGTCACCGACAACCAAATCCACTTTCGCATGATAGTACATATGATTTTTCCGTTTTTTGTATAACGCTTGCATTAACTTGACGGTTTTACACAGAGCGTAGTGCAACGAAGCGGCGTGTAAAACCGGTCAGCGTTAATGCGCTTGTTGGACGAAGCCGCGTTGCGGCAGAAAACCCCGCACAGCCAAACAAGTATAATTTCCACCCCCAATTTCGGGGGATATTTAGAGGAAATTCTACCATGAATAAATTAGATGAAATAAAATTTAACAAGAACTATCAACAGTTACTGCAAACGCTTAAGTTACAGGGTAAAGCGGATAAAACCATTGATGCCTATTCCCGTGCTATTCGTCGCGTGTCGGAATATTTTGACTGTCTTCCAGAAGATCTGACACCGGATGACTTAAAAGACTATTTTGCCGCTTTAGTTGAAAGCCACTCCTGGAGCACGGTTAAAATTGATCGCTTAGGCTTGCAGTTTTACTGGCGCCATATTCTTAAAAAAGACTGGCAATGGATCGATATTGTTAAACCGCCAAAAGTTAAATCCCTGCCCGATATTCTTACCCCGTCTGAAATTGAGCGTTTGCTTGGCGCCACCCGTAAGCTGCGATACCGGGTGTTTTTATTAGTGACTTACTCCATGGGGTTACGACTAGAAGAAGCGTTATCGCTTCAGATGGGTGACATTGATGCAAGCCGTAAGCTGGTGCACATTCGTCGTGGTAAAGGCCATAAGGATCGATTCGTACCGTTACCGGATCTCGCCCTGAAAGCCTTACGGACGCTTTGGCTTAAACACCGTCACCCTGTATTATTGTTTCCCAACCCCGTTGGTTCTGCTGAACATATTCAACAGGCAACCCGCCATATGGATAGAGGCGGCGCACAAAGTGCGATGAAAGCGGTGGTTAAAGAGTGTGGCATTAAAAAAAAGTATCGATACACAACCTCAGACATAGCTATGCGACCCATTTACTTGAACGCGGCTTAAGCCTGCGCCATATTCAGGTTTTACTGGGTCATGCCAGTCCGGTTACCACCGCGCGTTATGCGCATCTCACCGACATTACCGAAAAAAATTCCCGCGACACCATCAACGCTTTAGTCAATGAAATACACATTGATTTAATAAAGGTGTGATCATGGAATTACAATCAATCATTCAACAATACAAACCGGACTTTATTGAAAAATACGGTAACCGTTTATTGCCCAGCCAATGGCGAGCCATCCATGCCATGCAACGTTGCCGCACATCTGACTCCGGTGAGCTTTATCTTCAATGCACACAATGTGACCATCACCACTGGCGTCCCCTGTCATGTGGACACCGGAGTTGCCCGACATGCCAGAACCATGAAGTGACCCAGTGGCTTGACCGCCAACAGAAAAAGTTACTGCCCGTTGAGTATTTTATGGTGACGTTTACCTTGCCCTGTCAACTAAGAACGCTGGCATGGCAGAACCAGAAAACCCTCTACACGCTATTCTTTGCCTGTGTCATCAGCACACTAAAAGATTTTGGACTCAACCCCAAAAACCTGGGAGCGGAGATGGGGATGACAGCCGTGCTGCATACCCATAGCCGAAAACTGGATTATCACCCGCATATCCATGTGGTCGTGCCCGGTGGTGGCATCGATAAAAAGCGCAAACAATGGAAAAAACTAAAAGGTAAATACCTGTTCAATGAATTTGCCCTTGCTACTGTTTTTCGAGCTCGATTGTTAGATGCACTAAAAAGCGCAGACTTTTCTATTCCTGAAAAAACACCTAAAAAGTGGGTTGTCGATGTTCGCCATGTTGGCAAAGGGCTGCCTGCACTTCAATATCTGTCACGTTATTTATATCGTGGGGTCATCAGTGAGAAAAACATTGTTTCAAACCACAATGGTTTGGTGACATTCAAATACATCAACAGCACAAGCAAAAAAATAGAATACCGAACGCTAACAGGGGAAGCCTTTTTGCATTTGATCTTGCAGCACGTGTTACCCAGAGGATTTAGACGGGTACGGGATTACGGTTTTTTACATGCCAATGCGAAAAAACTACTGGCTTTAGTGCAACTGATTTTGTTTGTATTTCTTAAGGAGATAATCCCAGGGAAAAGGCCGGTATTTAAATGCCCAAAATGCCAGTCACCCATGGTAATAAAAAGAGTACGACGGCCATCGTCTTCGGGTTGATGACTAAGGGCTAAAACAGGGTAATCCATTCACTCGGCATTTAAAGGGGGAAAACACATGAAAACAACCTGATTTTTTTGCAGTGTCATCGCTGCGGTGTCTGTTCGTCCACAATAAAGTGCTCTTGTAAAAAGAGCATTACAAATCCTGATTTCAAAAAAGATATTTTCTTATATAAGATACCACGGGCTTGTCCAACAATAGGATAAGATCGTGGTTCGCTTCGCTCTCACAATCTATCCTTATTCGTTATATTGCGGATTAAAACTATACCACACTGTTTCAGCATTTAACTGGCCTGACTGTAATGGCCTTTTTTAGCTTAGAGCCTAAACTTAATTTTTTTACCATTATTTGGCTGGCACCATTAAGGCACTGACTATTTATTTATAGCTGCTCTTTTTGTTTGGCATATTTTATTGATGCACCGGATGAACTAAAAAGTATTTAGGGATAAATGGACTTTGTTTTTAACCTTTAAATATTTTTTATTATTTACACAATCTATCCTTATTCGTTATGCCTGATTTTTATTTGATTTATTTCTACGTTCTCTGAAACTCTCAAAGCGACGAGTAAGTGAGAATATGTATATTAATATTGCCTCTGTTAAATCTAGAGAATCTCTAGCGTCTTCTTTGCGTATTTCTGACTCAATATCATGGGCAGCTTCGTTGCCAATGGCACGAATTTCATGAGCCCAAGCAAGCAGTCTTTTATCTATATGCCCATTTTCTTTCAAGCTTTCTAGCCGACCATATAAATTGGAACCTTTGGCGTTTAGTGTTTTACACACGACCTCGAGGCTTTTTCTACACATTAAAACACAAGGCTCATATAGTGACGCTGAAAATGATTTTAGGGCTTGTTCATAAGCCGAACGGGCCAAAGGAGGAAGATACTCAACCGGGAGTTTTGATTCGCTTGGATATAACAAAGTTTCATCAGTTATAGTCTCAAATTCTCCTGGAACTCCATAAAGTGATTGTCTAAGTATAAAAGCTTGCTTACATCGCGAGCACAGAGAGATGTAATAAATATCTCCATGATACTCAGAGTTAGCCTCATCAATGGGGTTGACAGCATCACTTCTAAAACCACCACTTCCTTTAGCAATAACTTCGGTTTCAACCATAATATTGCATTTAGGACAGAAAAAGTCGAATGATTCTTTTGTCATATCTATTTAGTACGTTTGCAAGGCCTAACGTCGCAAATCACCGGCGCTTTTTGGCGTCCGAGTGCATTTGCTTTGTTAGCATTTTTGTTGCTTTAGAAAAGTGATGAAAACATCGTCATTGTGTTTATAACT
>WTCC01000136.1 GCA_013138755.1 Gammaproteobacteria bacterium | reverse complement strand
GTTTCAATATCGCCAGCAGTAACAACACCCGCACCCGATTTACTAATGGTGATGGTTTGTTCGTCATTTGTGTGCATAATTAAAGCCACACCTTTAAGGTTTAACAGGATTTCAAGCACATCTTCCTGTACACCTTCGACAGTGCTGTACTCATGTACGACACCTTCGATTTGCGCTTCAACAATGGCGCTGCCTTCTATTGAAGATAATAAAATTCTACGTAAGGCATTGCCTAGCGTATGTCCAAAACCACGCTCAAGCGGTTCCAGTGCAACTTTTGCATGAGTATCGCTATAAGACTGTACATTAATAGTACGCGGTGTAAGAAGTTCATCAGTCGCTGACATGTAATAGTTGCTCCACTACTTAGAATAAAGTTCGACGATTAACTGTTCGTTGATGTCTGCTGATAACTCAGCACGCTCAGGAACATTTTTATACACGGCTTCAAGCCTGGAATCGTCAAGAGAAATCCAGTCTACAATTCCATTTGCTTTAGCCATGTTCATTGAATCGGCAATGCGTGTTTGTTTCTTCGCTTTTTCACGAATAGTAATAACGTCGTTTGCTTTTACCTGATAAGAAGGGATATTAACGACGACGTTATTAACCATAATTGACTTATGATTAACCATTTGTCTTGCTTCTGCACGAGTTGAACCAAAACCTGAGCGATAAACAACATTATCAAGTCGACGCTCTAATAGTTGCAGCAGATTTTCACCTGTAGAACCTTTAAGACGTGCGGCTTCTTTGTAGTAATTACGGAATTGTTTTTCCAGCACACCGTAGATACGACGTACTTTTTGTTTTTCACGTAATTGCAGGGCGTAGTCGGACAGACGTGTGCGACGCGCACCATGTTGACCCGGTACCTGGTCAAGTTTACATTTACTATCAAGTGGACGTAAGGCAGATTTAAGTTCTAAATCCACGCCTTCACGACGACTGAGTTTACATTTTGGTCCAGTATATTTAGCCATAGGTTTTTCTCAGATCTTTTCTACTACACACGACGTCGCTTAGGAGGACGACAGCCGTTGTGTGGAATGGGGGTTACATCTTGAATATTGGTGATTTTAAAACCAATATTATTTAATGAGCGAATAGCAGAATCACGTCCGGGGCCCGGGCCACGAACCAGCACTTCAAGACTTTTCATACCAAAATCTTTTGCACGTGTACCTGCACGTTCAGCCGCTATCTGTGCAGCAAAAGGCGTGCTCTTGCGCGAACCACGGAAACCGGAACCACCCGAGGTTGCCCAGGACAGTGTATTACCCTGACGGTCTGTAATGGTAATAATGGTGTTATTAAATGTTGCATAGACGTGTGCAACACCATCAACCACGGTACGTTTTAATTTTTTCTTTGCTTCAGGCTTCGCCATGTGAATACTCTATATCTAGTTTGTTGGGTAACGAATTATCAATTACGTTATGCTGCTTTAAATAGCGGATCTGCTTATCTCGTCAGCTTATCTCGTTATCGGACGACGCGGACCTTTACGTGTGCGCGCATTTGTTTTTGTGCGTTGCCCACGTAGTGGTAAACCACGACGATGACGGATACCACGGTAACAGCCTAGATCCATCAAACGTTTGATGCTCATTGAAACTTCACGACGTAAGTCGCCTTCAACAGAATATTTACCTACCTCAGTACGTAATGATTCTAGTTGTTGTTCTGAAAGTTCACCAATTTTTGCGCTTTCAGCTATGCCTGTTGCTGCGCAAATTTGTTGAGCACGGGTTTGTCCCACGCCGTATATGTGCCTTAAGTCAATTACAGTGTGCTTATTTGGTGGAATATTTATACCTGCAATACGAGCCATTATGGTTTTCCGTTATATCGCGACAAAGCGCGCAATTTTACTAATTATTTGGTCCTAAATCAATAGGACAGCATCTTTCAGGGCTTAATCAACCCTGCCGTTGTTTGTGGCGAGGATCAGTACAAATCACACGCACAACGCCGCTACGCTTTACAATTTTACAGTTGCGACACATTTTCTTTACTGATGCACGTACTTTCATTTTATTAATCCTGCTTCAATCTCAAAATAACAATCTTAAATTCTCTGATAACCAGTCTTAACGCTTATAGCCATCAAGATTAGCTTTTTTCATAATACCTTCATACTGGTGAGACATCAGGTGCGACTGAATCTGCGCCATAAAGTCCATAACCACTACTACAATGATCAATAATGATGTACCACCAAAGTAGAATGGAACATTCCAGTACAAGATCAAAAATTCTGGCAATAAACACACCGCGGTGATATACATTGCGCCGACAAAGGTCAAACGTGTCATCACCTTGTCAATATACTTTGCTGTCTGTTCACCAGGTCGTATACCCGGAACAAACGCGCCACTCTTTTTCAAATTATCTGCAGTATCACGCGCATTGAATTGCAATGCAGTGTAGAAGAAGCAGAAAAATATAATCGCTATGGCAAATAACATTATATAGATCGGTTGTCCCGGTGATATCTTAGCGGCGATATCTGACAGCCACTCCATTCCTTCAGTCTGCCCTGTCCAGCTAGCCATTGTTGCTGGAAAAAGGATAATACTTGAAGCAAAGATTGGAGGTATGACACCTGCCATATTTAATTTCAATGGTAGATGACTGCTCTGCGCCTGATACATACGGCGACCTTGCTGCTTTTTCGCATAGTTGACAGTGATACGACGCTGCCCTCTTTCGATAAAGACCACAAATGCCGTTACCGCAACTGCTAATACAAACAAGACAAGGGTTGCCAATGTATGCAGCTCACCTGTTCTTACTAATTCTAAAGTACCACCAACTGCTGCCGGCAAACCTGCAACGATACCAGCGAAGATGATGATAGAAATTCCGTTACCAATACCACGTTCAGTTACCTGCTCGCCCAACCACATCAAAAACATGGTGCCTGTTACCAGGGTAACAGCTGCAGTAAATACAAAACTTACACCTGGATTCATTACCAGCGCTTGTGAGCCGATAGACTGCCCTTGCAAAGCTGTCGAAATACCAATCGCCTGAAATGTTGCTAACACCAATGTAAAGTAGCGTGTATACATCGATATTTTACGACGGCCTGGCTCACCTTCCTTTTTAAGCTGCTCTAGTGATGGCACGGTTACGGCGAGTAACTGCATGATAATCGATGCCGAAATATAAGGCATAATACCTAGTGCAAACAGAGACATACGCCCCAATGCACCACCAGAAAACATATTGAAAACACCTAAGATACTGCCTTTCTGCTGATCAAACAGCGATGACAATACCGTTGGGTCTATTCCAGGCACAGGTATAAAAGTACCTATGCGAAAAACAATCAGAGCACCTATTACAAATAGGAGCCGTTGCTTCAGTTCAGAAAAGTTTGGGTTACCTGCCATTTATCTATCGCTGGACCAGAGCCCTTAAGCAACGTCCTCAATCTTTCCGCCGGCAGCTTCGATTGCTTTGCGTGCGCCAGGTGTTACCTTTATGCCTTTAAGCTGAACCGCTTTATTAATTTCACCTGAATCAATAACTTTTGCTTTCAGTGTAATAGCAGGCACGATGTTCGCTTTAATTAACGCAGCGAGATCGATTACATCCGCATCAATTTTTGTAAGTTCATATAGTCGTACTTCAGCGCTCGTTTTTGCAGAGCGAGATGCAAAACCCACTTTAGGCAAACGACGTTGTAAAGGCATCTGACCACCTTCAAAACCAACTTTACTGAAACCGCCAGAACGAGATTTTTGACCTTTGTGACCACGTCCACATGTTTTTCCAGTACCGGAACCTATACCACGGCCCACGCGTTTAGTGTTCTTCTTGCTGCCAGGAGCAGGTTGAATCGTGTTTAAGTGCATTTCATTTGTAGACATCACTTAGCCTCCTCAACACTGACCATATAATATATTTTATTTATCATGCCACGGTTTTCAGGGGTATCCTGAACCGTAACACAATGATGTGTGCGCAATAAACCAAGACCACGAGCACATGCTTTATGTGCCTTTAGTCGTCCTATCGTACTCTTGGTTAAAGTAACTTTTAATTCTTTGTTTGCCATGACTATTTCTGCCTAATACCTGTCTGGTGTTGACCCAGCTTATTAACCTATAATCTCTTCAACTTTTTTGCCGCGTTTCGCTGCAACATACTCAGGAGAAGACATTGAAGATAGCCCGTTGATAGTCGCACGAACTACGTTTATCGGATTACGTGTGCCATTAATTTTAGCTAACACGTTTTTAACGCCAACCGCTTCAAAAACTGCACGCATCGCACCGCCGGCAATAATACCAGTACCTTCAGATGCCGGCTGCATGTAAACGTTTGCTGCTCCGTGGATACCAGTAATAGCGTGTTGTAACGTATCGCCTTTCAACGGAATAGCTTTCATATTCTTACGAGCTTTGTCCATTGCTTTCTGTATAGCTAGCGGTACTTCTTTAGCCTTACCATAACCGAAACCAATTGTGCCGTTACCGTCGCCAACAACTGTCAACGCAGTAAATCCAAATTGGCGACCGCCTTTAACAACTTTCGCTAC
Organism: Gammaproteobacteria bacterium; assembly: GCA_013138755.1. Classification (GTDB taxonomy): domain Bacteria; phylum Pseudomonadota; class Gammaproteobacteria; order SZUA-229; family SZUA-229. The sequence continues at coordinate 8,880 of WTCC01000136.1, read as the reverse complement.
ACGATTTACAGCAACTAATTTTTCGATGTAGTCATCTTTATTTGCTGAATTATCTTGTTGTGCCATGCCTAAAAACCCTGTTTAATCTTCAATACAAAATATGTAATCAAATGTTATCTATCAATAACCGTTAAAATTCTAATCCGCCTTCGCGAGCAGCTTCGGCCAGTGCTTTAACACGGCCATGGTAGCGGAAACCAGATCGATCAAAAGCGACAGATGTAACACCTGCAGTTTTAGATTTTTCTGCGATAGCTTTGCCTACTAAAGCGGCAGCTTCTACGTTACCAGTATATTTAGCATCACCTGCAGTCGCTTTTTGCACTGTTGATGCTGCTGCAATTATTTTAGTGCCATCAGGGCTAATAACCTGAGCGTAAATGTGACGTGGTGTACGATGGACGCTTAATCGATACGCACCTCGTTCACTAATTTTCATACGCGTTCTTTTTGCTCTGCGTATCCTGTTTGCTTTCTTAGATATCATGGTCTTAACCTTGCTCTATATAACTGTCTTCAGCTAGTGTCTAGCTATTATTTTTTCTTAGCTTCTTTACGAATGACGCGTTCATCCGAATATCTCACGCCTTTACCTTTGTACGGTTCTGGCGGACGGTAAGCTCTAATCTCTGCACATACCTGACCGACTTTTTGCTTGTCAGCGCCTTTAACATTTATCTCTGTTTGGCTCGGCGTTTCGATAGTGATGCCTTCAGGTATTGCGTATTTAACTGGATGTGAAAATCCTAATGACAAATCCAGTACATTACCTTGCATCTGCGCTCTGTACCCAACACCGACTAACTGTAACTGTTTTGAAAAACCTTCAGTTACACCGAGCACCATATTATTAACTAGTGAACGCATGGTGCCAGTCATCGCCATAGCACCTTTAGAGTCATTATTCGGTGAAAAGTTAAGTGCACCATCATCCTGCTTAACACTAACTGTTTCATGCAGATCCATAGAAAGGCTACCTTGTTTCCCTTTCACTGTAACTGTCTGTCCACTGATAGTAATTTCAGTACCAGATACAATTTCGACTGGTTTTTTAGCAATACGTGACATTATCTTTCTCTAAAATATTATATTTCTAATAATTCTTTGTTGTCTAAACAGCCGACCTAAGAAACAGTACAAAGAATTTCACCACCACGACCTGCAGCACGTGCCGCACGATCAGTCATCACACCAGCAGATGTTGAGACTATGGCAATACCCAAACCGTTTAAAATGGTAGGCAGTTCATGTTTGTTCTTGTAGATTCGTAAACCAGGACGACTAACTCGTTTTAGCTCATCGATAACCGGACGGCCTTCGTAGTACTTTAAAGTAACCGTTAGCGTTGGTTTTATCGCATCATCGCTAGAAAAGCCCAGGATATAACCTTCACTTTGTAACACTTTTGCGATCGAAATTTTTAATTTTGACGATGGCATAGTGACATCGGCTTTAAGTGCTGATTGCGCGTTACGAACGCGAGTTAGCATATCTGCAACAGGATCTGTCATCATAATGAAATACCTCTACCAACTAGCCTTAACTAGACCAGGGATGTCGCCACGCATCGCGGCTTCACGTAATTTATTACGGCATAATCCAAATTTACGGAATACACCATGCGGGCGTCCAGTGATACGGCAACGGTTGCGACCACGTGCAGGACTAGAATCTCTAGGGAGAGTCTGTAATTGACGTTGCGCTTCCATCTTCTCATCAAAGCTTGCATTTTGATCATTCAAAATAGCTTTATACTGAGCTCTTTTCTCAACAAATTTTGCGGCAAGACGAGTACGTTTATGCTCGCGAGCTATCATAGATTTCTTAGCCATGTTATTTACTACCCTGCTTTTTTTCGCCTCTGAAAGGGAAATTAAATTCTTTTAACAATGCAAGACCACTTTCGTTATCTTTTGCTGTTGTTGTGATACAGATATCCATCCCGCGGATCTTGTCTATTTTTTCGTACTCGATCTCAGGAAATATAATCTGCTCCTTGATACCCATGTTGTAATTGCCTCGCCCATCAAATGATTTTGGACTAAGACCACGAAAATCACGTTCACGAGGAATCGATATACTGATCAGACGGTCAAGAAATTCATACATTCTATGACTACGTAATGTAACTTTACAGCCAATCGGGTAACCGTCACGGACTTTAAATGAAGCAACCGATTTGCGAGCTAAGGTAGTAACTGGTTTTTGACCAGCTATCTTTTCCATATCACCAAGGGCATTTTCTAAAATCTTCTTGTCGCCTATCGCTTCGCCCAAGCCCATATTTAATGTGATTTTTGTAATACGTGGCACATCCATTACGTTTTTATACGCACCTGTAGCCATTAAGTTCTTAACGATCGTATCACGATATATTTCTTGTAGTCTTGACATAATTCTCTACCTTAAACGTCTACGACTTCGCCGTTAGACTTGAAATAACGGACTTTACGACCATCATCCAGCGTTTTAAAACCAACTCGATCGCCTTTATTAGTCATAGGGTTAAAAAGCATAACGTTAGAAATACTCAATGGCATTGCCACATCAACGATACCACCTTCAACGCCACCCATAGGGTTTGGTTTAGTGTGCTTTTTAGCCATATTCACAGCTTCGACTAAGACTTTGTCATCAGCAATGTTCAAAACGGTACCCTGGCGACCTTTGTCTTTGCCAGTGATAACGATAACCTGATCACCTTTTTTTATACGATTCATTATCTTCTAACCTTTACAGTACTTCTGGTGCAAGTGACACAATCTTCATGAATTTTTCATTACGTAATTCACGAGTCACTGGGCCAAAAATACGAGTGCCTACTGGCTGTAAGTTTGCATTTAAAATAACAGCAGCATTAGTATCAAAGCGTATAGATGAACCATCAGAACGACGAACGCCTTTTCTGGTACGTACAACAACCGCATTATAGACTTCACCCTTCTTCACTTTGCCGCGAGGAATAGCATCTTTAATACTTACTTTGATTACGTCACCGACACGTGCATAACGACGGTGCGAACCACCAAGAACTTTGATGCACATCATGCTGCGTGCACCACTGTTGTCAGCGGAAGTCAAAATTGTTTGCATTTGTATCATGTCTTATACCTATACCTAAACTTTGTGCCTAATATAAAAGGTGTGATTATAGCTCTGCAGCTTTTTCAACAACTTTTACAAGTTTCCAAGATTTAGTCTTGGACATTGGACGACATTCTTCAATTAAGATCGTGTCGCCTTTGTTGCATTCGTTTGCTTCATCATGAAGACGTATTTTTGATGAACGTTTAACGTACTTTCCATATACAGGATGTTTGATCTTACGTTCAATCATTATTGTTGCTGACTTATCGCCTGCGTTGCTAGTAACTACACCTTGCAAGGTACGCTTAGTAATAGATACCGCTTGTGCACTTTCATTAGTCATTATGAATCACCTTTCTGTTTTGCTTGACCCATTTCAGTCAACACAGTTTTAATGCGAGCGATGTCGTGACGAACGATACTGATACGGTGAATTTTTGGCGTGTTACCAGAGCCCATCTGCATACGCAGGTTGAACTGTTCACGACGCAAGTTTAATAACTCACCTGTTAAGTCTTTTTCAGACATCTTTCTATATTCTTGAGCAGAAGCCATTACATCACCGCACGTATTACAAAAGTTGTTTTAATAGGTAACTTGTTTGCCGCTAGACGAAATGCTTCACGAGCTGTTTCTTCATCCACACCTTCCATCTCATACAACATTGTTCCAGGCTGTACTTTAGAGCACCAGTAATCAACATTACCCTTTCCTTTACCCATACGAACTTCAAGTGGTTTGCTTGAAATTGGGACATCGGGAAATATCCGAATCCAGATCTTACCCGTACGCTTTACTTTACGAGTCATGGCACGACGAGCCGCTTCGATCTGACGCGCAGACACGCGACCACGCTCTGTTGCTTTTAAACCAAATTCACCAAAGCTGACTTTGTTGCCAGTTTGCGCAAGACCACGGTTCTTGCCTTTGAACATCTTGCGAAATTTTGTACGCTTAGGTTGTAACACTGTTTAATCCTCTAAGTATGACGTTAGCTATCGGCGTTATTTAGCACCGGCGCTAGCGCCTGCATTAGTTGCGTCTTTCGATTCTAGATCTTTATAAAGGTCAAAAACCTCACCTTTATAAATCCAAACTTTTATACCTAAGATTCCATAGGTAGTTAATGCTTCGTGTGTACCGTAATCGATATCAGCACGCAAGGTGTGCAATGGAACGCGACCCTCGTGATACATCTCACTACGTGCGATCTCAGCACCATTCAAACGACCTGCAATTTTAATCTTGATGCCTTGAGCGCCCATGCGCATAGTGTTTTGAATCGAACGTTTCATCGCACGTCTAAACATCACTCGGCGTTCAAGCTGCTGCGCAATACTTTCTGCTACGAGTTTCGCATCCAGTTCAGGCTTGCGAATTTCTTCGATATTCACTTTCACAGAATTGATGTGTAAGCCGATAATCTTAGAAACTTCACTGCGAAGCACTTCGATGTCTGCACCTTTTTTACCAATAACCACACCAGGTCGTGCCGTATGAATAGTGATATTAGCTGAACCTGTAGGACGTTCTATCTGGATACGACTCACATTGGCATTGGCAAGTTTTTTACGTAAATAATCACGAACTTGTATGTCTGAATTTAAAAGATTTGGAAAATCTTTTTTCGACGCATACCATTTGGCATTCCAATCTGCTGAAATACCTAAACGAATACCTACTGGATGTACTTTTTGACCCATTATTATCTCTCTATATACGCTTGTATCTATGCGTCCGGCTTAATTATCAGATACACAAACCGTAATATGGCTTGTACGTTTTAAAATTCTATTAGCACGACCTTTAGCACGTGGCTGAATTCGCTTCATCGTTGGACCTTCATCAACAAAAACTTTTGCTACGTGAAGCTCGTCAATATCCGCACCTTCATTATGCTCTGCATTCGCAATCGCAGATTCCAATACTTTCTTCATCAGATCAGATGATTTAGTCACACCGAAATTCAACGCATCTAGCGCCTTGTCTACCGGTAAACCACGAATCTGGTCAGCAATTAAACGAACTTTCTGAGGAGAAATTCGTGCGTATCTATGTTTTGCAATAACTTCCACGACTAATACCTTTACTTAACTTTCTTGTTTGCAACGTGGCCTCTGAAGGTACGAGTTAATGCAAACTCCCCTAACTTGTGGCCAACCATGTTTTCGTTAACGAGAACCGGTATGTGCTGCCTACCGTTATGTACTGCGATAGTTAAACCAACCATCTCAGGAAAAACTGTTGAACGACGCGACCAGGTTTTAATTGGCTTGCGGTCTTTAGTTTCAACCGCTTTGTTCACTTTAGTGATCAAGTGATGATCAATAAATGGACCTTTTTTTAATGAACGTGGCACTTCAGCTTCCTCAATTATTTATTCTTAGTAGAATTATTTGTCTCTACGACGCAAGATCATAGTGTCTGTGCGTTTGTTACTACGCGTTCTGTAACCTTTAGTAGGCATACCCCATGGAGATACTGGGTGACGACCACCCGATGTACGACCTTCACCACCACCATGTGGGTGATCAACAGGATTCATTACAACACCACGAACTGTCGGGCGAACACCGCGCCAGCGTGTTGCACCAGCTTTACCCAGCGAACGTAATGAATGCTCAGAGTTTCCTACTTCACCGATAGTCGCACGACAATCAGTATGAATTTTTCGCATCTCACCAGAACGTAACCGCAACGTAGCATATACGCCTTCACGAGCAAGCAACTGTGCAGTTGTACCAGCGCTGCGAGCAATCTGAGCACCCTTACCAGGTTTCATTTCGACGCAGTGAATCTGTGTACCAACTGGAATGTTAGCAATCGGCAGTGTGTTACCAGCGCGTATCGGCGCATCACTACCAGATCGCAATTCGTCACCAGCTGAGACACCTTTAGGTGCAATGATGTAGGTTTTAACACCATCAGCATAAACCAATAAAGCGATATTCGCTGTGCGATTTGGATCATATTCGATGCGCTCAACACGTGCCGGAATACCATCTTTATTACGCTTAAAATCGATGATACGGTAACGCTGTTTGTGACCACCACCGATATGACGAACACTGATGCGCCCAGCATTGTTACGACCACCAGACTTACTCTTACTTTCAGTCAGTGAACGCTCAGGCGCACCTTTGTGTAATTCTTTATTAACAACCTTAACGACAAAGCGACGCCCAGGTGAGGTTGGTTTAGTTTTTACTATTGCCATGACTAATCTAATCCGATTCTTATCTAATGCTTATACTGCTTCGACAATTATTAGTTCGCACCAGCGAAATCAATATCATTATCTGACATCAAGGTAACGTATGCTTTTCGCATATCAGAGCGCTTACCTAAGCGACCACCGAAACGTTTTGTTTTACCCTTTACATTCAGGATGCGTACTTTTTCTACTTTAACTTTAAACATACCTTCAACAGCTTCTTTCACTTCTGTTTTAGTCGCTGTAGACAATACTCTAAACACATGTTGATTATGCTCATCTGCTAACAGTGAACCTTTCTCAGAAACATGTGGTGATACTAAAATCTGATGCATGCGTTCTTGATTCATTACTTGCTCTCTCCAAGACTCTCTTCGATAGCACGAATTGCGCCGACTGTAACCACAACATGATCACAACGAACCAGGTTAACAGGGTTCATACCAGCAACATCCGTGATTTCAACATGCGGGATATTACGTGCTGACAGATACAATTTCTCATCGCCTGTCTCGGTAATGATCAACGTTTTAACGACACCCAGATCAGCCAATTTAGCCGTCATCTGTTTCGTTTTTGGCGCATCAACAGTGATATCTTCTACGATAACTAATCTCTGCTGGCGGTTCAGCTCAGACAATATAGAACGGATACCTGCTCTATACATTTTTTTGTTTAGCTTCTGCGTGTAGTCACGTGGTTGAGCAGCAAATGTTACACCACCACTACGCCATAATGGACCACGACTTGTACCAGCACGTGCACGACCTGAACCTTTTTGAGCCCAGGGTTTTGCACCACCACCCCTTACTGCCGAGCGATTTTTTTGCGCTGAAGTTCCAGAGCGGCCAGCCGCCATATACGCGGTCACCAACTGATGAATCAAGCTTTCTTTGTATTCAAGATCAAACACTGTATCAGCTACAGTGATTGTTTCTTTACTATTATGTAATTGCAGATCCATTTTTTAATCTCTATAAACTTTATCTTTTAACTTAAATTCTTAACAAGAACGTCTTATTTAGCTTTTACTGCAGACTTAATAATTACGTTACCGCCTTTTGAACCGGGTATAGAACCTTTAACAAGTAATAAACCACGTTCTGCATCAACACGCACCAACTCTAGTGACTGTATCGTGCGCTGCACGTTACCCATGTGACCTGACATCTTTTTACCTTTAATCACTCGACCAGGTGTTTGACACATACCAATCGAACCGTTTGAACGATGCGATATCGAGTTACCATGAGTAGCATCTTGCATAGTAAAGTTATGACGCTTAATACCACCCTGGAAACCTTTACCAATCGTTGTGCCTGTAACATCAACATCTTGACCAGCTTCAAACATCTCTAAGGAAAGCTCACCACCAACAGCAAGTTCCGCCGCTTCGTCACCCTCAACTCTAAATTCCCACAGACCACGACCCGCTTCGACACCAGCTTTGGCAAAATGGCCAGCCATAGGCTTATTAACACGAGATGCTTTTCTAGAACCTGTCGTTATCTGAACAGCCTGATAACCATCAGTTTCCATGGTTTTAATCTGTGTAATGCGGTTCGAATCGACCTCGATAACACTGACCGGAATAGAGTTACCATCCTCAGTGAATATGCGCGTCATGCCCGCTTTTCTACCAACAACACCAATAGTCATATCTTTGCCTATTACTAAAATCTACTAATAAAAAACCAGCTCATCGAAGCCCATCAAAGGAGCCCCAGCAAAAGCTAGTTTTGGCTAATAACGAAATAAATCGAAATTAATGAATTAAATTCTGTAAACAAACTTTTAACCAAGCAATATATAGATACTACTGGCCAATTATTCTGCTTTCGTAGTTTCCTTTTGAATACACTACAACATCAAGGACTTACGATAATTTATACTTTGCGCCGCAACTTTTAATAGCTAGATTAACCATCAATCTGCTATCAGCCGGGCAACAAAGGCGCGTATTATAAACTGTTTACTTTATAAGTAACAGCATTAAACCGAATTAATTCAGTTTAATTTGCACATCTACACCTGCAGACAGATCAAGCTTCATCAAAGCGTCAACTGTTTTGTCTGTAGGGTCAATGATATCCATCATGCGTTTATGCGTACGGATCTCATACTGGTCACGTGCATCCTTATTCACATGTGGCGAAACAAGAATCGTAACGCGTTCTTTTTTCGTTGGTAATGGAATAGGGCCCTTAACGTGAGCGCCAGTACGTTTTGCCGTTTCAACGATTTCACTTGCTGATTTATCAATCAGATGATGGTCAAAAGCTTTTAAACGGATTCTTATGTGTTGATTAGCCATTCTATTTACTCGGATTCAAAATTTAATAATATTGCTTAAAATTATTACTCTATAATTTTAGCAACTACACCCGCACCAACGGTACGGCCACCTTCACGAATAGCAAAGCGCAAGCCTTCTTCCATCGCAATCGGGTTGATCAGGGTTACTACCATTTTAACGTTATCGCCTGGCATGACCATCTCTGTACCTTCTGGAAGGTCACATGCGCCAGTCACATCCGTCGTACGGAAGTAGAACTGTGGACGATAGTTGTTGAAGAATG
>WTCC01000258.1 GCA_013138755.1 Gammaproteobacteria bacterium | reverse complement strand
CAACGCCGATAAACAAGGCGAAGGCATTACCTGGATAAGTCCGCAATCCCTTATTCAGCTACGTTTACCCGCCAGCCAGTTACCTCTGGACAGCGGTAAAATACATGCCAAACAGGGCGGTGCGTATTTATCGTCGTTCAAAGGGCGCGGCATGGAGTTTGATGAATCACGCATTTATCAGGCCGGTGATGACATCCGAAATATGGACTGGCGGGTCACCGCTCGCACAGGCACAGCACATACAAAAGTGTTTTGCGAAGAAAGAGAAAGACCGGTACTGCTGTGGCTTGATCTCAGCCCTTCCATGATGTTCGCCACGCGTAACAAATTCAAATCTGTCATCGCCAGTGAAATTGCAACATTAATTGCCTGGAGCGCAGCAAAAAATAATGATCGTATTGGCGGACTCATTTTTTCAGCTGACGATCACATTGAAATAAAACCCCGTCGTGGAAAAACCGCGGTTCTGGATTTTATTAACCGCTGCACAAAAAACAGTGCCTGGAGGCCAGAACAATCAGCCAGCAAATCAATAGCAGACAAATCATCTGCTGTCTCTCGTTTGCGTACGGTGACACATCCAGGCAGTTTGATTTTTATGATCAGTGATTTTCGCGATATGAATGAAAAAACCTTTGCCCATATAGCAAATATTTCACGTAACAATGACATCATAATGATCAAAATTTCTGACCCGATTGAAATCAACCTGCCAACATCTGGCAGCTACAAATTGACTGATGGGGTAAAAGTGCTACAGATACAGACCTCCAGTAAAAAAACCAGAAATGAATATCACCAGCGGTATGTAGACCATAATGAACAGCTGGAAAGATTTTGCCGACAGCATCGCATCCATTTAGTAAACGTCTCAACCGACGATAATATTATCGATACGCTAAAAAAAGGTCTGGGCATAAACTCAAGTACGAAAACACAATTTCGTTCTGCTCCTCAAAATATCTAGTTTTATGAACGAGCAGACCTTAACCCCGCAAACCTTAGATCTTCGAGATATACATCTACCTGACCCCATTTCATGGTGGCCGATCGCACCTGGCTGGTGGATGCTTATCACTAGCCTGTTTTTAATTATTGCTGTTATTTTTATTTTAAGAAAAATTTACCTGGGCAAGCAGCTTAAAAGAGATATCACATCTGAACTTGAAAATATTAAACAGCAGTTTCAAAAGACACAAAATAAATCACAACTGGCAAAATCATTATCGATATTATTACGTCGCGCCAGTATCAGTTATTATCCAAAAACAAACATCGCCGGATTAACCGGTGAGCACTGGCTTGCTTATCTCGATAAAACAAACATTAAACTTTCAAAACAAAATTCGTTTAAAAGTAATGCAGGTAAAGTTTTGTTAAGCGCACCCTATCTGCCCGATAACACAAAACTTGATTTCGATGCGCCGTCATTAATTGAACTATGTGAGTCGTGGTTGCTGGCACCCCACAAAAAAATGACACGGATTCCACTGTCATGATGACGTATCTCTGGCCCTGGGCATTTGTAATTTTACCGCTACCTTTTTTATTACGTTTTATTTTGCCGCGCGCAAAACAAACCAGCGACGCAGCACTTCGTGTTCCGCACCTGGCTGATTATCAAACAAATGAAAACAATACTTTTATCAGTAAAAGGTCGCGCTGGCCTTTATTACTATACAGTCTTGCCTGGATCTGTCTGGTCATAGCAACAGCAAGACCGCAATGGACCGGCGACCCGATCGAGCTGCCCGTCAGCGGACGTGACCTGATGCTGGCCATCGATATATCAATGAGCATGGACCACAATATTCGCCACAATTTGCGATCTGTAAGCAGGATTACAGCTACCAAGGCCGTAGCCAGCGCCTTCATAGAAAAACGTGTAGGCGATCGTATTGGCCTGATTTTGTTCGGTGATCAGGCCTATGTACAGTCACCTCTCACCTTTGACCGCACCACAGTAAATATTTTATTGCAGGAAGCGGTTACCGGCCTTGCCGGCCAGGCAACTGCCATTGGTGATGCAATTGGCCTTGCAGTCAAACGCTTCGAGACGAATCAGAACCAGCAGTCAACTAACGCTATTCAGAAAAACATCAGCGATGATCGTGTATTAATTTTGTTAACCGATGGCGTCAGTAACCGGGGCGAAATCACCCCATTAAAAGCCGCTGAACTTGCTGCCAAAAAAGGTTTGAAAATTCACACTATCGGTATTGGCAGTCGCGGCTCAAGAGAGCTCGATGAAACCACCTTGCGTAAAGTCGCCAATATCACTGGCGGACAATACTTCCGTGCCTACAACACCAGCGATTTAGTAAATATCTATGCCTTACTTGACGAGCTCGAACCCGTCGAAAAAGATGTTAAAAGCTATCGTCCGATAAAAAGTCTGTTTTATATTCCTTTATCAGCAGGTTTTTTGTTTGCCGTTTTACTTGCTTTATTTTTATATGCCCCACAGTTTAACTACACAATTTTTAAACGCACAGCCGATCGTTCAGAGGAAAAAACATCGTGAACGATCTATTTAACTTGTCAATGCAAGAAGCCATTAGTGAAGTTTTGATCATACAAAACAACCTTCACTTTATTCGTGCCGACTGGTTTTACGCCTTTATTCCTTTATTTCTGTTTTTATATTTTTCATACAAAACCACGCTTAATAATAAAAACTGGTTAGGCGTTATTGATCAGCAACTACTACCCTTTGTCTTAAGCTCAACAGCTAAAAAACAACGCCGTTATCCATTATTATTAGTTTTTATAGCATGCAGTTTATGCATAACCGCGCTTGCCGGACCGGTATACAAAAAATTGCCACAACCGGTTTACCGGGAACAGTCATCACTAGTCGTGTTACTGGACTTATCACAATCGATGAACGCAACCGATATAAAACCCTCACGTTTATCTCGTGCAAAACTTGAACTGCTGGATTTGTTAAAAACAAGAAAAACCGGGCAGACAGCACTTATTGTTTATGCGGCTGACGCCTTTGTGGTAACGCCGCTAACTGATGATAACGCGACTATTGCCAACCTGGTGCCATCTCTGGAAACGGATATGATGCCTGCACAGGGTAGCAGTTTATCAAAAGCCCTGGTCAAAACTTTTTCGCTGTTTACCCAGGCAG
>WTCC01000073.1 GCA_013138755.1 Gammaproteobacteria bacterium | reverse complement strand
GTATCTTAAGCCACAAGAGTCTCTATTGATGGAGCAAATCGGTATGCAATTGCGTTTCTTATATATATCTGTATTTTTCTGGTTAATGCTTCTTGTGTTGGTTATGGCAGGCATTATTTTGTCAGATATAAACTCCGCAAAGCTTTTATTTGTTAATCATGTTAATTCGCATTATCAGCAGGTGAGTGATCGTGTTCGTACTAATGAGGCTGTTCTTGAGGGTTTTGCAGCCTTGGTCGGTAGTATGCGGGATCTAGATCAGTCACGCATCAGGAAATATGCGAAGAAAGTGCTTAAGCAGTATCCACATATATTCATGTTTGAAATTGTCGAAGTCGTGCCATATGCAGAATTGGATGATTTTATAAATTATTATCGAGCAACTGGTAATCCCAGTTTCAAATTAAAGCGATTTGGATATGAAACTGATCGAAAATGGAAGTCCATCAAAAAGCAGGATATGTATTTGCCAATAATATTTATGGAACCTTTTCCTCCCGATTCGCAAGAAGTACTCGGACTTGATTTGTTTTCAAATGATTTTTTCAAACGTTCATTTAAGAAAAATTTGCCATATAAGCGTTCTGTCATTACAGAACCATTTAAACTAATTGAGGGCGATCTGGCTTATTTGATATACAAGCCAATATCGATGAATAGAATAAGTAATAGTGATGAAAAAAGTAAGCGTGCTGTTATGTTGGTAATCAGGGCTGATACATTATTAGATCGTGAGGATAATATAGCAGCAGGTATGACGGATATATTGCATCATCGAGAATTTGAAGACACTGATAAAAAAGGTTACCTGCACCTGCATCAAGGTGCTACTCGCAGTGAGATGGAAAAACTTATATTTCCAATTTACAAAAATAAAATAATTTTAGAAAGTAAAAGTCAGTCCTTTGTGTTGATAAATGAATATCAGCTTGGATGGGACACGCTAAGCTGGACTCAATTAATCATCACCTTAGTAGCGGGAATAGTTTCGTTCATAGTATTAATATTTTATATTAGACTCTATAGAAAAAATGAAATAAAGCGAATACAAATTTCTAATAAACTTGAAGAAAAAATATATGAGCTGGATATTGCATTAGTGCAATCTCAAGAAGCCAGTAAAGCTAAGAGCCTATTCTTGGCGAGCATGAGTCATGAAATCCGTACTCCAATGAATGGTATATTTGGGGTGTTACAGGTTTTACGTGGTACAACACTCAGCGAAGAACAACAGCACTATATCGAAATTCTCGATAGTTGCAGTAAAAATCTGTTGCTACTGATTGATGATTTACTCGATTTATCTAGAATCGAATCAGGAAAACTGGTTCTCAATATAAAACCTTTTGAAATTTTTGATTGGGTAACAAATATACAAAATATAGCTGAACCTTTTTTTGTAAACAATAAAGCTGCTTTTATTACTGAGGTGAGTAGTGACCTGCCTACGTATTTAGAAGGTGATGATGCACGACTTCTTCAGATAGTTACTAATCTGCTGAGTAATGCAGCTAAATTTACTCCCGATGGAGAAGTCAAGCTAACTATTGGTGGTCAATTGATTGCAGAAAACCAATTTAATTTGCATATCTCTATAAAAGATACAGGGAAAGGTATAGCAAGTGAAAAATTGAAGTCTATTTTTGATGATTTCCAACAGATTGAAATGTGCCGTTCTAAAGGTGTCGGTCTGGGTCTGTCCATCTGTAAACGTCTAACCGATATTATGGACGGATGCTTGCAGGTTACTTCTGAGTTAGGTAAAGGCAGTTGTTTTACTTTTTCTACAACACTATCTGTACCAAAGGAAAGTTATCATTTAAAAAATGCTGATGAAGAGTCAAAAATTAATCGTAAGCTTTCTATATTGCTGGTTGATGATGATTCAATCAATCTCCTTCTAACACGTAAATTGCTAGAACAGGCAGGTCACAGCGTTATAGAAGCAGAAAATGGACAGGTGGCCATTGAAAAAGCAAAGTCTGGATCGTTCGATGTGATATTAATGGATATACACATGCCTGTAATGGATGGAATTTCAGCCACGCAAATAATTCGTAAAGAAAATAATAAATATAAACAAGTGCAAATTATAGGGTTAACAGCAAGTGTAATGAATAATGAAAAAGAATTTTATCTTAGAGTTGGTATGAATGCTGTAGTGGAGAAGCCGATAATCATTGAAAATCTGATGAAAACTATTCAACAATTACTGTAAGAGAATCATATGTTGGTATTCTTTCATGAAGCCCTCACCGTCTGCTTTTGGCCCAGACTGTGTGAAAGCTCATTAACTGGCATAAATCTTACAGTGAGAAGCTAGCTGTTCTTTTTTAAGCGATTTATATATAGATGACATAGATAATCATCTTTTAAATTATAAAAAATAAATTGGTTACACCAAAGAAACAACATTTTGGATGGCGTATTTATACGCAGCAACAGGTTTACGCCTGTATCGCCTCAAGCAATGCAGATACCCCTATCATATTGATCATTCGTTTCAGATTATAAGCCAGTACATGCAAACTCATCTCGGTACTAACATGTTTTAGTGTCCTAGTTTGGAAATGCGTATATCCCATCCACAACTTTAATGTACCAAACGGATGTTCAACGGTGTTTCGTCGTACTGCCATTCTTTCTGGTTGTTGGTTAATTCGTGTTTCGGCAGCATCTAATACCGCTTCATGCTCCCAACGACTAATGCGACGATTAACGCCCGTTGTACACTGGGATTTTATCGAGCAGCTAGTGCAGGCAGATGACCAGTAACGCCTGATTGTTTTTCCCTTTTCAGTTCCCGTAAAACGATAGATGGCTCGCTTACCGCCCGGGCATTCATACTCATCGTCTGCCGGTTTATAAATAAAATCACGTTTACCAAAAAGACCTTTTGCCTGGTTGCTAGACGTTTGGCATTTAGGTAGATAAACGTTTATATTGGCATCATCACAGGCTTTTATTTCTTCACCGTTGTAATAACCACGGTCAGCAACAACCGAGAGTGCATCGACTGCGATGGCTTCTTTGGCTTGCTCGGAAACATTCTTTAACTGTGAACGGTCAGTACCGACATTCGTAACTTCGTGCGCAATGATAAGGTGGTGTTTGGTATCAACAGCTGTCTGTACATTATAACCAACGATACCAGCACCACGACTTTTCATTGAGCGTGAGTCTGGATCGGTTAATGATATTTGCTTATCAGGTGTAGCCTGTAGCTGCACTTCAATCGTATTAAGACGGGCTATTTCTTTTTTGAGTTTACTTATCTTAGTTTCTAGTCGTTCCGTTTTACTTTTTGACGGTGTTTCAAGTCGGTCAGCACTTTCTATCTGATCCAGGTATCGATTGATGCTTATATCGATGTCTTCAAGCCGACGTTTTAACTTAGCGCGCGTGTAGTTGCGATCACGGTTATTGACGGCTTTAAACTTGCTTCCATCAATGGCAACAAAAGCCTCGCTGAACAAATCCAACTTACGACAAATCATCACAAAATCACGACACACTAAACGGATGGCTTTTGCATTGTCCTTTCGAAAATCAGCGATGGTTTTAAAGTCTGGCGTTAAGCGACCCATTAGCCACATCAGTTCAATATTACGACCCGCTTCTCGCTCCAGCCGACGAGTAGAATGGACACGATTAAGGTAACCATAGACATAAAGTTTTAACATCGTGGCAGGATGATAAGCGGGTCGTCCAGTGACTTCAGGCACTGTTTTAAAGCCCAGACCAGAAAGATTAATGCTATCGATAAAGACATCGATAACCCGAACGGCATTATCTTCTGTTATGTAATCGTCGAGTCTTTCGGGGAATAATGTGGCCTGAGTTCTATTCTCACCTTCAATGAAATCAGTCATTGCGACGCCTTTCTGAATGAAAGCTACATTATATAGAGTTTAGGGTTTTCACACAGTCTGGGCCAATAACGGACGCTCAGTACAAACAAAAACGGCTCCCGAAGGAGCCGCTATTGATTAACTTTTATACAGTTTTATTTCTTTCTTCTGGCAAATCCCATCAATCCAATAAGACCAGAACCAAACAACCATACCGCAGCGGGTACAGGAACAACCGCTGCACCACTGCCATAAATCGTTAAATGTGACAGGTCTTTCAGCTGACCTTTACTACCGTGACCGAATATCCAGAAGCCTTCAGAAATATCTTGCTCAAGTAAATAAGCTGACCATTTAACTCCTTTAGCCGGTTTATTGCCCTTATTATTAGCCGGTTTATTACCCTTATTATCAGACTTTGCTTTCTTACCATGTTCAGTGACTACACTGCCTTCACCTGTGGCGCCGCCTTTTAAAACAACAATAATCTCATCGTTGTCAGCCCATATTGAAGAATCGAAACTAAAGGTACCGCTAACATTACCAATGGAATTAACATCAAGATTGATTAAATCATTTGACCGGCCATTATCAATCTTACCCAGTAAAGACCAGGTCGATATGCCAAAAAAGTCACCTGAATTCAGTGCGCTCTCACTGTCATTATTTGTATTTGCATCAAGACAGGCTGCAGCAATTATGCCGAGGTCAGTTTCATTATCAAACACACCTGAACCAGCATCTGAGCACGATACCGCACTGACTGCATTAGAAAACATTATTATTAGTATAGAGAACAACATTGACACTATATTCTTGTTCATTTACCACTCCCCCCTATAGTTAAAGTCGATCACAGCAGCAGAAGCAGCAGTAGATAAACAACAAGTCATTGCCAAAACTGCAGGCAACCTTCGAAGTAAAATGTTTGTCACATTTTTCATTTCCCACCCCTCATAATTATATTTTCGACATTGCTGACGTCATCTTCTTTTGTATCGTCAGTGATAAGAGACCACAGTTGATTGGCATTACTGAATCGGTTTCTCTTATTCTCTTCAACATCTTCCACAATGCCACTAGCGCTGCCTTCGTCGCGCTTGTATACACGTATGATGTAACTTTTATCCATAGCGAGCTCTCCAATTTGACGATTTAAAAATGTTGTTATTTCAGCTGAACTAAGATTAACCAGAGATTGGGTACAGATAGGGTACAGATGGGGAATTAGTTATAGTTAACTAATAATAATCAATATTTACAAATAGTTAAAACATATACTGCGACAAAAACAGGTCATATAAATCTTTTTATGCTCGAAAATAATCAGAAATCCAGCTAAAAACTCACACTAAGATACGGATTAATTTGGTTAGAAAACAAAAAAAACCGGGAGCCGGTTTATTGAATGAGCGCTTTAGTCTCAGCGGAGGGTGAATAACCTAATACTGTAAGCAACAATGCGTGGCATTTTCTATAAACAGATATCGCTTCTACTTTCTGTCCGAGCTGATTATGACAATAGATTTGTCCACGATAGAAGCGTTCCTGCAAATCATCGATATCCAGTCCTTTTAAATAACCCTGAATTGCCTGCTCATATCGATTGCTCTGGCACAACCGTGCACATACAGAGTCGATGTGATGCAATAGTTTTCGACGCAGACGTTCGCTCATCGATAGCACACAGTAAGACGTCGAATTGTTTGCAAGAAATGCACCTTTATATAACAGCATGGCCTTTTGAGTAAAATGCCATGCCTCATTTAAATGATCGAGTGCCAATTCATTTATTCCAGCCGATAGATAGTACTCAAAACTTTGCAGGTCAGACCAGCAATATTCAGGCGATATAGAGAACTGCCCCTGTGACTGTATAATCGCTTCATGGCCAATCAATTTGCGTAAGCGATGTAAGGTAATAGCTAATGAGTGTTGAGCATCATCGCCCTCAGCATCTGGCCATAGTTCTTCAGCTAACTTCACCTTACTTATATTGCGACCACCTAAAGCGATAAGCACTTTAAGAAGCTCAAGGGGTTTTTTCTGCGTTTTTCCTGTAAAACGTAATGGTTGACCATCAAGCTCAATTGAAAAGTCACCCAGTGTGTAAATGCGTATCGGCCATGGCCAATTTTCTAGCATCCTAGTTGAATTATCAGCATGCAAGTTGAAATGTTTTATCAGTTGATGAACAACGCTAACGTCCATGTCCGCTTCTAGCGCTTCAACGCAGTGGCGGCGCACATCAGTCATCTGTAACTCATCATCACAAT
>WTCC01000032.1 GCA_013138755.1 Gammaproteobacteria bacterium | reverse complement strand
CGCCTCTAAGCGATGCTGACATGGCTAACATTGCTGCTTACTACGCAGGTTTGAAATAACCACACCGCCATCCTTGGCTCCTTGTGGAATACGACCACCACGGAAGGTGGAAGTGCAGATATTGCCAGGAGCGAATATCTGTCCGTCCATCCGTGGACATAACCACACTGGCTCTGTGTCGAATGCGACCACCATGGAAGGTGGAAGTGCAGATATTGCCATCGTTACAAGGATGTAACTTATTAGGACAATGCAGGAGCAATTGTCGAGGAGCAAATATCTGCCCGTCCTTTGTTGGACGTAAGATTTACATCTTTTCTTTCGGCACCATAAAAAACGCTGACAGCTGTAAGGCTGTTGGCGTTTTTTTATGTCTGTTAGTTCTACCTTTACTCTCTGGTTATTTAGTAGCAGCCGAGAATTTAGACAGCAATTCAGACGACATAATAGTCAACAACAATACAGCCTATTTCCATCCATTTGAAACACGTGACCAAAATCTTTTCAATCTAATACACGGTCAGGCATTACCCACTAATGCCAGACTAAATAAAAAATCGCAAAGTTGGTGGTCCACCAGTTTGATTACCACCAATACGCTGAACATCCAAAGCAATAACAATGAAAACATCTACCTTGATTACGAGGCTTACCGCTTTAATCTGGCTTACCAATACGGCTTAGATGAAAACTGGAATATTAAATTTGATATCCCACTGATACATCAAAGCGGCGGCATTTTTGATTCATCGATAGATAAGTGGCATGACTTCTTTGGACTTCCTCGCGGTCAGCGGCCAATTACAGAGCATAATCAATACGATGTTCAATATGATCTTTCATCTCAATCTCTTGTCGACTTAAATGAAGATAACACTGCATTAGGTGACATCCAGATCGCCATCGCGCGCTCAGTAATAGAAAACAAAACGACGACGATGAGCCTTTGGGCTAGTGTGAAATTACCCACTGGTGATAAAGACAAACTCAGCGGTAACGGTGCGACAGACTTTTCTGCCTGGGCAGCAATAAACCATCAGCTCAATAATAACTGGCGGGTCAACCTGAATGCTGGCGCAGTCGCCTTAGGTGATGATACATACCAGGATATACCACTGTCCGATTACGCTTTATACGGACACGTCATGTTGGCCTGGCTAGTCACTGAAAATATTAATTTGAAAGTGCAGCTGCAAGGCCACAGTAGTTACTACGATAAAAGTCAGCTCGATATTCTAAGCGACACCTATTTCCTGACGTTTGGTACTGCAATTAAAATTAATAATTGTCAGCAACTGGATTTCGCTATCAGTGAGGATATCAAAGTTGATAGCTCGCCTGACATCAGTTTGTTGATTAGCTGGCGCAGTTATACTTCGCACTGTTGATCAGAATACTTAATCAACGAGATCTCAAATACCTGTTTGAGATCTAACGTAGGTCGGGCATTGTCCGACAAAGGGCATCCCCGATAAACACAAAGGTGGGCAATGCCACCCTACAATAACTGTTAAAAAACAGTGTCTAATCCATCACATGCAATAATGCTGCTTTAAGCACTGAACCGTCTGCCCCTGGACTATGAGCCTCTTCACTGAGATGGCGCCTCCAGGCCTTAGCACCGCGGCAACCATGATACAAACCCAGCATATGTCGAGTTATAGAATGCAACTCTGTACCGTTGGCAATCTCATTGTCGATGTAATCGAACATCTGATAAACGATGTCTTCACGAGTCTTAACTACCGCAGAACTGTCTTTATAAATGTCTTGATCGACGCAGGCGAGGATATAAGGATTATAGTAAGCTTCACGCCCGAGCATCACGCCATCGACAAACTCTAACTGCTGCTGAGACACTTCGATGCTTTTGAGTCCACCATTGATGACAATATTCAACTCTGGCTTTTCACTTTTCAAACGATGCACATATTCATACATCAGCGGCGGAATTTCCCGATTTTGCTTTGGGCTCAGCCCCTGTAACCAGGCTTTTCGCGCATGTACGATGAAGGTGTCGCAACCACCTTCTGCGACCGTCTCAACAAAATGTTCCAACGGCTGATAACCTTCCATATCATCGATACCTATCCGACATTTAACGGTAATCGGAATATTCACCTTATCCTTCATCGCCGCGACACAATCTGCTACTAGCCGCGGCTCAGCCATCAAGCATGCACCAAAGTGACCCGATTTAACACGATCACTCGGGCAGCCCACATTCAAGTTCACTTCATCAAACCCTGCGTCTTCAGCCATCGTCGCACACTGAGCCAATGCTTGCGGATCACTGCCACCAAGCTGCAGGGCAACCGGGTGTTCGGTTTCATGAAAGGCTAAAAATCTCTTCTGCTCACCTATTTTTTGATCGTTATGCAACAGCGCACCCGTGTTAACCATCTCCGTATACAGCAGGGTATGTTTTGTGATCAGGCGCAGGAAGTAACGGGCGTGGCGGTCAGTCCAACCCATCATTGGTGCTATAGATACATCTCGTGAAAACATGCGCGCATTTTACACGAGAGAAAGACAAATAAACTCCAACTGATGAGCTATTGATTTTCCACAGACAACAGCATCGACGATGCTGCTGGATTCTGGTTGATAACGGTCGCAAAGCTGCTAACCAGTTTTCTTGCCTGTGATAAAAAAACTTTTTTACGTGATTTGTCTGTGCTCAAAACAGACAGTCTTTTTAGATTTGATAATGCGATGGCGTTTGCTGAAGGTATAGCTCCATCGTAGATGCTTTTTGAGCGGAACAATAAGTTTTTATCATTAGCGATCGATTCGAAATATGCACCTGATGAATCATCTAGAAACAATTCATTCTGTCGCTGATGCAACTCAAAAGCCCAAGACAACCACTGCGTATCTTTACTAGCTTCATAAGTTTCAAGTAATCCATGTATCAACCAGACGTAATCAGCCAGTGTTGCAGCGGAATTATCGATATTCCCGGGACGGTACTGTCGATACAATTTTTTACTTTCTTTTTCATACAGATACTTTCTAATATACTCTAGAGTCCTTACGGCTTCGACCAGTAAAGACTTATCATCAAAAGTCACCGAAGTTTTAGCGAATGCTGCCAGCATCATCCCATTCCATGCAGTGATGACCTTATCGTCAAGATGGGGCCGTGGCCGTTTCAAGCGCTGCAGATTTAACTTTTGCTTTACCGATGCCAGCCATTTTTTCTGCTGATCGGTCAGTAGTTGATTTTTATATTCTTCATCAATATAAAAAATATTAAGTTCGGTAAATTCATCCTGCGGATCAGAAAAAATATTACCCTGCTCTCTCACATGAAAGTATTTTTTTATGAACTCGAATTCGTCAGTAGCAAGAATTTTTTTTAATTCCGTATACCGCCATAAGTAATAAGCCCCTTCGGCACGCTCACCCGGTTTATCAGCCCGCTCACTATCGGCATCGAGAGCAGAATAGAACCCCCCTTGCGGAGAACGCATTTCATCTTTTACAAAATCAAATGTCTCATAGATAATATTTTTATATCGCTCATCCGGAGTGATTCGGTAATAGCCATCATAAGCCATCACCATCAATGCCTGACTGTATAACATCTTCTCAAAATGTGGCACCTGCCAGCTGGCATCGACTGAATAACGATGAAACCCACCAGCAATCTGATCATATATGCCGCCGGACGCCATACCATCCAGTGTAACCTTCATCATGGTTCGTGCCGTTTTATCCGCTGCAGACTGTTGATTTAGAAAAGAAAATATCCCCGGACGCGGAAACTTTGGCGCCGCACTGAAGCCACCAAGATCATCATCAAAAACACTGCTTATCTGCTGCATGGCTAATTGATTAACATTTTTATTTAATACTCCGCCTTCGAGCGTATCATCAGCAGACGCCATTATCTGCGCTGTAACGTTTGTTGCAACCTCATCGATCGTTTCGGGCTGTTCGACCCATAACTCGTGTATCTTTGTAAGTACTTGTTGCAAACCTAATCGTCCATCGATAGAAAAAGGCGGATAATAAGTCGCCGCATGAAACGGTCTTAGTTGATGATCGAGAAAAACTGTCATCGGCCAACCACCCTGACCATTAATCAACTGAGTTGCTGACATATAGACCGAATCGATATCCTGACGCTGCTCACGATCAACTTTGATTGCGACAAAGTATTCATTTATCAGCGCCGAAATTTTTTCGTTTTCAAATGACTCATGTGCCATCACATGACACCAATGACACGTCGAATAACCAATAGATAAAAATATCGGTTTGTTTTCTTTTTTTGCCTTTGCAAAAGCCTCGTCGCCCCAGGAATACCAATCGACCGGGTTATAAGCATGCTGCAATAGATACGGACTGGATTCGTTGATCAATCTGTTTGCTTTTTTACCCTCAGACTCTTCCTGACGCAGATGATCATTTACTGTCAGATGTTTTATTCCAACTGCAGCAGAAACTGAAAAAGAGACAAAGTAGATAAGAATAAAAAAATGCAGCACTCTCATGTTAAAAGTCATACGCCAACTTCATACCTTCCCTGATTGCAGTTTCCGCATCCAGTTCGGCAGCCTTCTTAGCGCCACCGATAATATATGTCTTTTGACCTAAAGCACTCAGCTGTTTAAAAAGTTCATCTTCTGATTTCTGTCCGGCGCAGATGATAATATGGTCGACCGCGAGCGTCATTGATTCGCCATCACTTACGATATGTAAACCGGCATCATCAATTTTTTTGTAGCTAACGTTTGACATCATTTTAACGCCAGCTCGTCTCAGTGACAGTCGTCTGATCCAACCTGTAGTACGAGCTAAATTTTTTCCTAGTTTCTCATTCTTGCGCTGAAGCAGATAAACTTCACGCGCAGGCTGAAAGCTCAGGTCTGAAACAACTGAGTCATCTAGCACACCACCGCGTTGCTGCAAGGTCTTATCGATGCCCCATTTTTTATACCATTCATTACTGTTTTCACTATCAGTCATCAACATCTCAGCCACGTCAAACCCAATACCGCCAGCACCAATAATGGCAACTTTACCTTTTAGTTCTGCTTTATTATTTATCGCTGATTCATAGTTCATTACCGAGAAATGGTTAATTCCATCGATGGATGGCATCTTTGGCACAACTCCCGTAGCAAATACTACTGCGTCTGCAAAAATTTCACGCAAGTCTTCCATGCCAACTTTATGATTCTTATGAATCTCAACGTTAAACGCTGACAACTGTTCCTCAAAGTAACGTATCGTTTCAAAATAAATTTCTTTACCGGGAATTACCCCTGCCAGATTAAACTGGCCGCCAGGATTTTTTGCGTCATAAGCAACCACATGATGTCCGCGCTGCGCTGCGTAATAGGCACATGAAAGACCAGCCACACCTAACCCGATGATGACGATCGTTTTTGAATGCTCAGCTTTAACCACTGGATATTCGTCTTCGTAAGCTGCGCGCGGATTAACCAGACAGGTGGCACGCTCACGCTTGAAGACTCTGTCGAGACAGCCTTGATTACAGGCAATGCATTTATTAATAAGGTGAGATTGATCATTCATGGCTTTTTTCATGAATTCACTATCTGCTAAAAAAGGCCGCGCCATCGACACCAGATCAGCATCACCACGCTGCAAGCATTGCTCAATTAGCTCGGGGCTGTTAATACGGTTAGAGGTGATTAAAGGAATACTAACGGATTGTTTTAGCTTATTAGTCACCCAGGTAAATGCTGCCTCAGGCACTGCGGCAGCGATCGTGGGTATACGAACTTCATGCCAGCCAATACCCGTATTAATTATTGTGGCACCTGCTTTTTCTATCGCTTCAGCGTGTTGCACGATCTCAGACCAACTGCTCCCATCCTTGTGCAGATCAAGCATCGATAATCGGTAAATAATAATAAAATTATCGCCTACCGCTTGCCTGACCTTGCGAATAATTTCCAGAGAAAACTTTATTCGATTTTCAAAATCACCGCCCCATTCATCCTGCCGCTGGTTAGTGTTAACACAGATGAACTGATTGATTAAGTAACCTTCTGAACCCATTACTTCCACACCATCATAACCAGCCTGTTTTGCGAGTAGTGCTGTTTTTGCGAACGCAGTGATTATTTTTTTAATTTGCTTATGCGTTAAAGCCTTTGGAGTGAAAGGTGAGATAGGCGATTTTATGGCCGAAGGTGCAACAGCAAATGGATGATAAGCGTAACGACCTGCGTGTAAGATCTGTAAACAAATTTTTGCATC